>JAWVDZ010000321.1:0-3877 GCA_033856955.1 Gaiellales bacterium | reverse complement strand
CTGACGATGATCGTCTCGCTCGAAGCGATCTTCCTCTCGACGTTCGTCTACATCCACCTGTTCTGGTTCGGCTGCTGGATCGGGCTCGGCGTTGAGGGATACCCGTACGGGCTGCTGACGATGATCGTCTCGCTGGAAGCCATCTTCCTCTCGACCTTCGTGATGATCAGTCAGAACCGCGCCGACGCGAAGCGGCAGGTGATCGCCAGCCAGCAGTGGCTGACGGTGCAGGAGGAGGACCGACAGAACAGGGAGCTGCTCGATCTGTCCAACCAGATCCTTGTCCTGACGAAGGCGATCCACGCCCGAACGGGCGTCCGCCCGGACTCCGCGTAGCGGCTAGCGAGGATGTGCGAGCCGCAATAGGGCCCCTCTACGCCGCGGCCCCGGAAGCGCCGAAAGCCGCCCAACCAGGCGGCTTCCGGGGCATGCGCTGGAGAGGACTTGAACCTCCACGGCCCATCGGGCCACAAGGCCCTCAACCTTGCGCGTCTACCAATTCCGCCACCAGCGCGAGGGCCGTCGCAGTCTACAGCAGGAATCCGAGCAGGATTCCGTTCGCGGCGAACAGCACGGCGACGACGATCGTGAACCGGTTCAGGTTGCGTTCCATCACGGCTGTGCCGCCGAAACTGCTCTGCCCCGGGTTGAACATGCCCGAGAGGCCGGCGTCCTTGCCGGAGTGCATCAGCACCAGCACGATCAGCACCACCGACAGCACCATCTGGGTGAACGAGAACACGATGTCCATGCCGGTCAGTCTACCAAGACGGACCCGGCCGGCCCGTCGCACAGCTCGCCGATCACCGGCCATCCGAGCCGCTCGGCGGCCGCTGCGGAAAGCGCCGCCAGCAGCCCGCCGGCGGTCTGCGCGTCACAGGCGAGCAGCCTGTCCACCTCGTCCAGATCGTCGCCGAAGCGCGTGTAGGCCGAGGCCAATTCGAGGTTGGCGCGGGTGCCCCCGGGCACCGCGCCCTGCTCGGCGAGCTCGCGCGCGCCCGGCAGCAGCGGCACGTCGGCCAGCCGAAGCCTGACGGCCATGCCCGCCCCCGCGGCCAGCTCACGCGCATGCCCGACCAGCCCGAAGCCGGTGACGTCGGTGACGGCGTGCGGCCCGACGGCGGCCAGGTCGGCCGCGGCGCGGTCGTTGAGCGTCGTCATTGACTCAACGGCCGCCTCCACCACGCTCTCCTCAGCGCCTCCCCGCTTGATCGCGGTCGAGACGATGCCGGTGCCGATCCGCTTGCTGAACGCCAGCACGTCTCCCGCCCGGCCGCCGGCGTTCGTCCAGATCGCGTCGGGATGCACGAAGCCGATCACGGCCATGCCGTACTTCGGCTCCGCGTCGTCGATCGAGTGACCGCCCGCGACGACCGCGCCGGCCGCCGCTGCCACCTCGGCGCCGCCGGCCAGGATCTCACCCAGAAGCTCCATCGGCAGCGTCTTTGGGAAGGCAACCACGTTCAGCGCGAACGCCGGCCGCCCGCCCATCGCGTAGATGTCCGACATGGCGTTGGTCGCCGCGATCCGGCCGAACGTGCGGGCGTCGTCCACGATCGGCGTGAAGAAGTCGATCGTGTGCACGATCGCGAGGTCGGGCGAGACGCGCCAGACGGCGGCATCATCCATCGACTCGTTTCCCACCAGCAGCTCGGCCGGCCGGGCCGGCACCGGCAGCGCCTCCAGCACCTGTGCCAGCGACCCTGCCGGGAGCTTGCAGGCGCAGCCCGCGCCGTGGGAGAGCTGTGTCAGTCTGACCGTGGTCGCCACGCCAAAAGCGTAGCGCCGCGCCGTCGGGCGACCAGCGTCGCGATGCCCGCCACCGCGAGCGCGGCGGCGGCCGCCAGCAGCCACTGGACGCGCCCGCTGCCGGATGCCGCCGGAGTGCTGTGGTTGACGGGCGGGAATACCGCGGCGACCGCGGCCGGGGCGGGCGGCTGGGAGATCGCGAACGTGGCGGTGTTGATGCGCGCCAGCCCCTCCCCGTCCACCAGCACGTCGAGCCGCGACCAGTCGGCTGACAGGTCGAGCTGCATCACCCCGCCGCCGGCGGCCCGCGGCAGATCGATGCAGTGGGCGCGCCCGCGCACCGTATCCAGGGCGTGGACGAACATGCGGCCGCGGCCCTCGTCGTACAGCGTGTATGCCCAGGCGCCGTCGGCGGTGGTCGCGCGGGTGAGGGCAATGCCATTCATGACCGCGCTCGGCTCGCCCTCCTCGCGGATCACACGACGCAGCATGCGGTCGCGCTGCAGGTCGTAGGCCCGCACCAGGTAGTTCGCGAGGCCGCCGGGGATCGGGTGCTCGATCAGGAACATCAGCGAGCCATCCGGCGAGATCGCATCGAAGCTGTAGTCGCCGCGCAGCGTCACCCTGTCGCGCACGCGCAGCGTTGTGGCGTTCAGCACGAGAAACCGCGTCACGCGCTTCGGGTAGATGTATGAGGCATGTTCCAGCACCAGCCTGCGACCGTCGCCCGAGACGCCGCCGGTGGTGCCGTCGGCGGCCACCAGTGGGACGCCCCACGATCCGGCCAGCGTCGTCCAGCGATTCACCGTTCCGGAGGGATCGATGTCGAGCAGCGTGGTGTTGCGCTCGACGACGGTGACGAAGTGGTCGCCCCCCGCCGGGCCGATCGTCCCAGCTCCGCCGATCACCGGCCCAGGGGGAGCGCCGCAGTCCAGGCACGCCCGCGCCGAGACGCCCGGGCCCGCCAACGCGAACGCGATCACCAGTGCAGCCGCCCACAGCCGTCTCATCGCTCTCCTCCGAACTGATGATTCTAGGGACGCATCGTCTACGCGCCGGCCCGGCCGTGGCGTCCCGGCGATATCCTCAGGCCATGCCCGAGATCGACCCGGAACAGGCGGCCGAGCGCGTCAGGAAGCTGATCATCGTCGGCGACAACCGGCTCAAACAGGGCGGCACGGACAAGTTCGCGAAGGCGCGGGGGACATTTCAGCAGGCGCTGAGGATGGCCGAGGAGGCCGGCATCGACGAGCGCTTCGGGCCGTTCATCGAGCGGCGGCTGGAGGGCATCGAGCAGCTTGCGGGGGATCCGTAGCGGCGTCCAGCAGCTTGGCCAGCTCCGACCGCTCCGGCGGCCGCAGCCACAGCCGCTTGACGCGGCCCTCGCAATCCACGAACAACACCGTCGGCACCGAGCGCACTCCCGCCGCCAGGGCCTGCATCTCGATCACCACCGCGTTCTCCCGGTGCGGGGCCACGGCTGCGATCAGCCGGTTCAGCGAGATCCGGCAGGCGGCGCTGGCCGGGGACGAGTACTGCACCAGCGCGCCCAGCGACGGGAAGCGCTCCAGTCCCAACTGCTGCGGCTCGAACACCGACGGGAACGCCCGCTCACGCGGCCGCCACGTACGGGCACCGGCGACCAGCGCGGCACCCGCGCTCAGGCCCCCGCCGATCAGCAGCGCACCTCGGTCAGCCATCGCCATCAGAGGATACATCGACCAGCACCCGCTCGATGCGCGCCGCCTGGAGCTCGATCGAGTGCCGTTTCGCCACTTCGACCGCCGCGGCGCAGGGCACGTCGATCGCCGCGGCCCGCCGCATGCCGTCCGCGATCGAGGCCACATCCAGCGGGTCGACCAGTGCACCGCAGGCGTCGGTGACGTACTCCGGCGGACCGCCGATCCGCGTCGCCACCACCGGACGGCCGCAGGCCAGTGCCTCCAGCAACGCCTGGCCCTGCGGCTCGACCAGGCTGGGCTGGCAGTAGACGTCGCAGGCGGCGTAGAGGGCGGCCATCTCGCTCGGCTCGACCCGGCCCAGGAACGTGACGCCGGTCGGGGTGACGTCGCGCAGCCGAGCGTCCAGCGGGCCGGCCCCGGCCACGGTCAGGTTTCCGGCGCCGAGC
>JAWVDZ010000320.1:0-5514 GCA_033856955.1 Gaiellales bacterium | reverse complement strand
AGCCTGTACGAGGCCGGCAAGCAGATCGTCCTGTCCTCCGATCGCCCTCCCCACGAGCTGGCAACGCTCGAGTCGCGGCTGCGGTCACGCTTCCAGTGGGGACTGATCACCGATGTCCAGGCGCCCGACCTGGAGACGCGGATCGCGATCCTGCGCAAGAAGGTGATGACGGAGGCGATCGACATCGCCGACCCGCAGGTGCTGACCTACATCGCCGATCGCGTGACGACCAACATCCGCGAGCTCGAGGGGTCGCTGACGCGCGTGGTCGCCTACGCCTCGCTGACCGGCCGGCCGATCTCGACCGAGGTGGCCGAGGAGGTGCTGCGCGATCTCTTCCCCCAGGGGATTGCCCGCCCGATCACGATCGAGCAGATCCAGGGCGCCGTGTGCGAGCTGTTTCACGTCAGCGTGGCCGACGTGCGCGGCGACCGCCGCCAGCAGTCGATCGCCTATCCGCGGCACATCGCCATGTACCTCTGCCGCGAGCTGACCGACGTCTCGCTCCCCAAGATCGGCGCCAAGTTCGGCGGGCGCGACCACTCCACCGTGCTTCACGGCGTGAACAAGATCACGCGGCTGCTGAAGGAGGACCGGGAGGCATTCAACGTCGTCCAGGAACTGACCACGCGCATCAAGCAGGGCCGGTGAGCGATCGGTGGGGTGCCTGTGGAGAGACGGCATTCCTTCCCCTGCCCTGGGCCGCATCGCCCGCATCTCGCCATGACCTGTTGAACTGCGGTACAAACCGTGCGCAGGTTCGTGCACACGTCCGTGGCATTGCTGGAACCCTTTGGGGGCGCTTTTCCGCACTCTCCACACCCCCTACTCCTATAACCTCTCTTTTCTTTAAAAACTTATAGATGAAGCAGTTGAGGAGCGTTTCTGAATGAAGATCGTCTGCGACCAGGGTGCACTGCTGGCCGGCCTCCAGATCGCCGCCCGTGGTGTCTCACAGCGTTCGACCGTCCAGATCCTGTCGGGTCTGCTGCTGCGGGCCGCCGGCGATGGTGCCGAGCTCTCCGCCACCGACATGGAGCTCTCGCTGCGGGTGCCGCTTGTGGCCAGAGTCGAGGAGGCGGGCGAGGTCGTCCTGCCCGGGCGGCTGCTGCTCGAGATCGTGCGCGCTCTGCCGGCCGGCGAGGTGACCATCGCTCAGCCGGGCGGCTCCGGCGCTGCTCAGCTCGAGTGCGGCGCGAGCCGCTACTCGCTGAACACGCAGAGCGCCGAGGACTTCCCGCAGCTGCCGGTTCCCACCGGCACGTCGTTCGCGGTCGACCGCCAGGCCTTTGTCGATACCGTCACGCACGTCGGCCGCGCTGCGTCCAAGGACGAGTCGCGGCCGGTGCTGACGGGCGTGCTGGTCGAGCTGGGGGAGGGGCGCGTGACGATGGCCGCCACCGACAGCTACCGGCTCTCGGTGAAGGAGTCCGAACTGCCGGGAGCGACGGGCGAGACGCAGGCCATCGTGCCGGCCCGTGCGCTGGGCGAGGTGGCGCGGATCGCCGCCGGCGAGAAGCTCGAGATCACGGTGCAGGAGAACCAGGTGCTGTTCGGCATGGACGGCGTGTGGCTCTCGGCGCGCCGGATCGACGGCCAGTTCCCGAACTACCGCCAGCTGCTTCCCCAGACCTTCGAGCACGAGGTCGCGATCGCCAAGGACGAGCTGCTGGACGTGATCCGGCGGACGTCCCTGATGGCGCAGCGCAACCTCCCGGTGCGGCTCAGCTTCGAGGAGGGCTCGCTGACACTGACCGCTCAGACGCAGGACGTGGGCGAGTCACAGGAGTCGCTGCCGGTCGACTTCCATGGCGACAAGCTCGAGATCGGCTTCAATCCGGAGTTCCTCCGCGACGGCGTGGAGAGCGTGGACGGCGACACCGTCAAGCTGCGCCTGATCAGCTCGCTGCGTCCGGGTCTGTTGCAGGGCGAGGACGGATCGTTCTGGTACCTGATCATGCCCATCCGGCTGCCCTCGTAGCGCGACGGCCGGCGTGCGTGTCGTCGCCGTCCGGGGCACGCAGTTTCGCTGCTACGAGCGGCTCGAGCTTGACTTTCCGGCCGGGCTGGTGGGCGTGGTGGGGCCCAACGGCGCCGGCAAGACGGCGCTGATCGAGATGATCCACTTCGGCTGCCTGGGCTACTCGCCGCGAACCTCGAACGAGGCTCGCGTGGTGCGCTTCGGGGCCGACTTCACGCGCGTCGAGGCCGACGTCGCGCTTCGTTCCGGCGAGAACTCGATCGAGCTCGGCTACCGGCCGGGCGAGCCGAAGCGGGTGACCGTGGACGGCGCCGCGGAGCGCTCGATCGAGCGGCTGCTGGGGCGGTTCCCGGTGCTGGTGTTCACGCCCGACCGCCTGCGCCTGGTGCAGGGCGCGCCGGCGCTTCGGCGGGCCTACCTCGATCGCTCCCTCGCCCGTCTCTGGCCGTCGGTTGCCGCCGCCTCGAGCGAGTACGCCCGCCGGCTGGCGCAGCGAAATCACCTCCTCCGCCGGGTGCGTGCGGGCGCCGCGCCGGCCGACGCGCTGGAGCCGTGGGATCAGCTGCTGGGCGAGGCGGGCGCCGCCCTCACCGCCGGCCGGGCGCGGCTCTGCTCGCGGCTCGCGCGGCCGTTCGCGGAGCGGCTGGCCGAGCTCGGCGGAGCGCCGGGTGAGCAGCCGCTGCGGTATCAGCCGAACGTGCCGGAGCACGAGCTGCTGGCGCAGCTGCTCGCGGCTCGCCGCGGCAAGGACATCGAGCGGGCGGTGACCGGCGCCGGTCCGCACCTCGATGACGTTGCGCTCTTCGAGGGCGACCGCGACCTGCGCCTGTTCGGTTCGCAGGGCGAGCAGCGGCGGGCGCTGCTGGCGCTGATCCTGGCCGAGGCCGACCTGCTGACCGAGGAACGCGACGAGCCGCCGCTGCTGCTGCTGGACGACGTCACCGGCGAGCTCGACGCCGAGCGCCGAGCGCTGCTGCTGACGGCGGTGGCGGCGTTCGACCAGGCGATCGTGACCACCACCGACCGTGGCGATCTGTCCGGCCACTCGGCGACCATCCTGCAGGTCGATGCGGGGAGGGTGGAGGCCGGGTGAAGGATCTGGAACAGATCGGGCGCGAGGTCGGCCGGCTGGCACGGGTTCCCCAGGTCGATCCGCTGGTGGCCGATGCCCGGCGCGTGTGGCCGCAGGCGGTAGGCGGCGAGGTGGCGCGGAACTCGCTGCCGGTGCGGCGCAGCGGCGAGGCGCTGGTGGTGTTCTGCGCCAGCGCCACCTGGGCCAGCGAGCTGACGCTGCTCGAGCGCACCGTGCGGCTGCGCCTGGGCGAGCTGCTCGGCTCGGATCCGCCGCCGCTCAGGTTCGAGGTCGGAAACGTCGAGGATCCCTCCCGCGACCGACCTGCGGTACCTCCACCGCATCCCGTTTCACCGCCCACGGAGCAGCAGCTGGCACAGGCCCGTGAGCTCGCCGCGGGCGTCGCCGACCCGGAGCTGCGGGCCAGCGTCGAGCGCGCGATTGCGGCCGCGCTGGCACGCGAAGATTGACGAGTTTGTGACACCGCCGGCGGGGCCCTCCGACGGCTCGCTCTGGTAGACTACAAACAGCGAATTTTCCTCGATTTCAAGCGGGTTTCTTCTTGTCAGATCCGGGCTACGACGCCAAAGACATTACAGTTCTCGAGGGCCTCGAAGCGGTACGCCGCAGGCCCGGTATGTACATCGGCTCCACCGGCCCCCGCGGCCTCCACCACCTCGTCTACGAGGTGGTCGACAACAGCGTCGACGAGGCGTTGCAGGGGCACTGCGACAGCATCTCGGTCACCCTCCAGCCGGACGGCCGTGTTGTCGTTAGCGACAACGGTCGCGGCATCCCGGTCGCGGTGATGCCCGAGCTCGGTCTGCCGGCGGCGGAGGTGGTGCTGACCAAGCTGCACGCGGGCGGCAAGTTCGGCGGTGAGGGCTACAAGGTGTCCGGCGGCCTGCACGGCGTCGGCATCTCGGTCGTCAACGCGCTGTCCGAGCAGCTGCTGCTCGAGATCCGGCGTGACGGGCACGTGTGGCGGCAGGAGTACGAGCGCGGCGAGCCGAAGACGAAGCTCGAGAAGGGCGAGAAGACCAGCGAGACCGGTACCACGACCACGTTCCTGCCCGACGGCGAGATCTTCGAAGAGACCGACTTCTCGTTCGAGACGCTGTCACAGCGCATGCGAGAGATGGCCTTCCTGACCAAGGGCCTCAAGATCGCGCTGTCCGACGAGCGCGCCGGGGGCGAGAGCGTCGTGTTCCAGTTTGAGGGCGGCATCCGCGACTTCATCGACTACATGAACGAGGGCAAGGAGCGGGTGCACAAGGAGGTCATCTACTTCGAGACCGAGAGCGACGAGGGCCAGGTCGAGGTGGCGATGCAGTGGAACGGCAGCTACGTCGAGTCGACGCTCTCGTTTGCCAACAACATCAACACCCACGAGGGCGGCACCCACCTCTCCGGCTTCAAGGCCTCGCTGACCCGCACCCTGAACGAGTACGCCCGCAACAAGGGCCTGCTGAAGGAGAAGGAGGAGCCGCTGACGGGCGACGACTGCCGCGAGGGACTGGCGGCGATCATCTCGGTCAAGCTGCGCGAGCCCCAGTTCGAGGGCCAGACCAAGACCAAGCTCGGCAACCCCTCGATCCGCGGCCTGGTCGAGACCAGCTGCAACGCCAAGCTGTCGGAGTACCTCGAAGAGCATCCCAACGAGGGCAAGGCGATCGTCAACAAGCTGATCGCCGCCAGCCGCGCCCGCCAGGCGGCGCGCAAGGCGCGCGACCTGATCCGGCGCAAGTCGGCGCTGGGTGGTGGCGGCCTGCCGGGCAAGCTCGCCGACTGCTCGCTGCGCGATCCGCGCTCGACCGAGGTCTACCTGGTCGAGGGTGACAGCGCCGGCGGCAGCGCCGTGGACGCCCGCGACCGGAGCTTCCAGGCGATCCTGCCGCTGCGAGGCAAGATCATCAACGTCGAGAAGGCTCGCATCAACAAGGTGCTCTCCAACAACGAGATCCAGGCCATGATCACGGCCATCGGCACGGGCATCGGCGAGGAGTTCGACATCGACAACGCCCGCTACCACAAGGTCGTGCTGACCTGTGACGCGGACGTCGACGGTGCCCACATCCGCACGCTGATCCTGACCTTCCTGTTCCGGCACATGAAGGAGCTGATCGAGGCCGGCTACGTCTACATCGCCCAGCCACCCCTGTACAAGCTCAAGCTGGGCAGCGACGAGCGCTACTTCGAGAAGGAGAGCCAGCTCGACGAGTGGCTGATCCGCGAGCGGCTGGACAAGGTCGAGGTGTTGGACCGAAACGGCGACGTGGTCAAGCTGACCGATGCCAAGCTGCAGCGCTTCGCCCGTGCGCTCAAGGAGTACGAGGGCTGGGCGGGCAAGCTGAAGGAGCAGTTCGGAGCCGTACCCGTGACCTACGTCAAGGACCATCGGCTGGTCGAGGAGCAGATCGATACGGCCGCCGACCTCGAGGCCTACTTCCGCGAGCGGGTG
>JAWVDZ010000319.1:0-3881 GCA_033856955.1 Gaiellales bacterium | reverse complement strand
TCTCGAAGCGGTACGGCGAGGTGACGGCGGTCGAGGACCTCGACCTGGCCATCACCGACGGCGAGTTCATGGTCCTGCTCGGGCCGTCGGGCTGCGGCAAGACGACGGCGCTGCGGATGCTGGCCGGCCTGGAAGCAGTCACCGAGGGGCGGATCAGCATCGGCGGCAACGACGTGCACCGGCTTCCACCTCGTCAGCGCGACGTGGCGATGGTCTTTCAGGACTACGCGCTCTACCCGCAGATGAGCGTGCGCCGCAACCTGGCCTTCGGGCTCGAGACGCGCAAGGTGCCGAAGGCCGAGGTGCGGCGACTGGTGGACGAGGCGGCAGGCCGGTTGGGTCTGGACGGGATGCTGGAGCGGAAGCCCCGCCAGCTCTCGGGCGGACAGCGCCAGCGGGTGGCGCTGGGCCGGGCGCTGGTGCGAAATCCACAGGTGTTCCTGATGGACGAGCCGCTCTCCAACCTGGACGCGAAGCTGCGGGTCGACATGCGGGCCGAGATCCGCACGCTGCAGCGCGAGACCGGCGTGACCACCGTGTTCGTGACCCACGACCAGGTCGAGGCGATGACGATGGGCGACCGTATCGCTGTCATGAACCGCGGCGTGCTGGAACAGGTCGGCGACCCCGAAAACATCTACAACCGGCCGGCGAACGTGTTCGTGGCGGGCTTCATCGGCAGCCCGGCGATGACCTTCGGCCGCTTCTCGGTTGAACGCGAGCCGGGCCGGCTGCTGCTCAGCCACGGCGACATGCGGCTCGAGGCGGGCACGAACGAGGCGGTCGGGGACGAGGTGATCGCCGGCGTGCGGCCCGAGCACGTGCGTCCGTGGGGTGACCGCGGCGATCTGATGGGGCCGTTCCAGGGGGTCGTCCAGTCGACCGAGGCACTCGGCCGCGAGACGTTCGTGGGCGTCCGCGCGGCGGGCGACCTGAGCTTCGTCGTGATGCTCGACGGAACCGGCAGCCACCGGCCCGGAGAGGCGATCAGCTTCGGCATCGAGCGCGATCGGCTGCACCTGTTCGACCCCGTCGCCGAGACGGCCCTGCGTTCCTGATATCCCGTATCCTGCCGGAGTGGCGCTCTACCGACTCGCAGACGACCTGCCCGAGCTGCGCGACGCGGTGCTGGTCGCCTCGTTCGACGGCTGGGTGGACGCGGCCGAGGCGGCCTCCGGAGCGGTGGCGCACGTGGCCGGCACCGGCCGCCCCCTGGTCACGTTCGACGGAGACGCGCTGTTCGACTACCGCTCTCGGCGGCCGATCCTGGACGTCAACGACGGCCGGCTGTCGGAGCTCTCGTGGCCCGACCTGACGATCCGCCACGCCCGCGCCGGCGATCGCGACCTGCTGGTGTTCTCGGGGGCGGAGCCCGACCTTCGCTGGCGCGAGCTGGCCGCCGACGTGGCGGAGCTGGCCGCGCGGCTGGGCGTCTCGCAGTGGATCAGCCTGGGCGCCGTTCCGGCGGCGGTTCCGCACACGCGTCCCGTGCCCGTGCTGGCGACGGCGTCGCAGGAGGGGTTGCTCGCGGCCGGTGAGATGCAAGGGCCCGAGGGGCTGCTGCGCGTGCCCTCAGCCGCCATCTCGGCGCTCGAGATGGCCGTCAGCGCAGGCGGCACGCCCGCGGTCGGCTTCTTCGCCCAGGTGCCGCCGTATGCCAGCGTCGGCTACGCGGCCGCCAGCATCGCGCTGCTCGACCGGCTGGGCGGACACCTCGGCGTTGCCTTCGACGTCGACGCGCTGGTGGCTGAGGAACGCGAGCAGCGGGCACGCTACGACTCGGCGATGACCGGCGACGCGATCCTGCGCGAGACCGTCTCGCGGCTGGAGGAGATGGTGGGAGACACCACAGCAGAGAGGCTTCCGTCCGGGGATGAGCTGGCGCGCGAGATCCAGCGGTTTCTGAACGATCGCCCGGACGAGCCGGGTAAGCCGTAACCGCTGACGCCGGTCTCTCACTTCCGGAACCGCCTGTGTGAACTACGAGGAGTCGGAGCGGCGGCTGAGGAACTCCTCGGTGGTGTTGGCGTGCGGAAAAGGCTCTTTGGGAACGGCGACGTCCAGGGACGCGCACAGCGGCTGCCAGCCGTCCCCGGGCTGCCACTCCACCAGCCGGCCGGGGTCGGCCGTGGCGCGCACGTCGGCGTTGTGGCGCTCGTAGGCCTCGACCGCCGAGTCGTGATCGAGCCGGTCGGTGAAGCCGCGCCGCGTGAGCTGCCGCCACATCTCCAGGAACTCGGGCGGCGGGACGCCGCGTCGCACGCCGTCGAAGATCGTCCTGTCGGCGCTTCTCCACCACGTCTCGGCGTCGCGTCGGGTGGAGAGCAGGATCACGGCGTCTGGGTTGGCCGCGGCCAGCTCACGCCAGAAGGCGGCCGCCGGCCAGTCGACCGTGGCGACGTAGCCGTCCAGGATCTCGTCCAGATCGGGCTCGGCGGAGCGTGCCTCGCGCTCCCAGATCGGAATGTGCTCGCGATGCTCGAACACCTCCGCCATGTGGTAGCAGGGAGCACCCAGCAGTCGCTGCAGCGCGAGCTGGAGGGACTTGGTGCCGGTGCGGCCGAGGCCCGCGCCGACGACCCGGAGATCGTTTTGTCCGGCCACGGCGGGAGAGTGTAGAGGAAGGTCGATTCAATCATCTACGCTCGGCCGTGCATGCTTGCACCCGGCGATCCGATCCCTGACCTGACCCTGTTCGGCGTCGACGCCGAGCCCGTGCGGCTGCGGGATCTCGGGCCTGTCGTCCTGGCGTTCTACCTGTACGACTGGACGAGCACTTGACGCAACGAGCTTCGGCTCCTGCGTGACAGGAGCGGGCAGTTCGCCGAGGCCGGCGTGCGGGTGGTGGGCGTGTCGCGGGACAGCCCCTACTCCCACATCGAGTGGGCGAGGCGGCTGGGGCTGAACTACCCGCTGCTGTCGGACTGGAACGGCGAGGCCGTGCGCGCGTTCGGGGTTTCGCAGGGCCTGGACGGCCTGCTCGATACGCCGGTGCGATCCTGCTTCGTGGTCGACGGCGGCGGGGTGGTGCGGTTCGCGAAGGCATACAAGGATTCGGAGGTACCCGATGCCGACGGGCTGCTGGCGGCAGCCCGCGCTCTGTCCGGTTGACGGCAGATTGGGCCGGGGGCGCCGGTGGTCCATACTTCAGATATCCACCAAAGGGAGTTGAGCACCGATATGACAGAGCGGGCAATCTTCGCGGCAGGCTGTTTCTGGGGCGTTGAGCACGCGTTCATGCAGATCGAGGGCGTCACCGCCACGGCCGTTGGATACACGGGTGGCAGCCTCGACAACCCGGACTACCGCACGGTCTGCGGCGGCCGAACCGGCCACGCCGAGGCCGTGGAGGTCGAGTTCGATCCTTCCATCGTCAGCTACGAGCAGCTGATGGCAGTGTTCTGGGGCGAGCACGACCCTACCCAGAAGGATCGCCAGGGGCCGGACATCGGTAGCCAGTACCGTTCCGCCATCTTCGTGACGTCGCCGCAGCAGCGCGCCACCGCCGAGGCCTCGCTGGCGGCGATGCAGACGCACCTCGGCCGTCCCATCGTGACCGAGATCACCGACGCCTCCACCTTCTGGAGGGCGGAGGAGTACCACCAGCGCTACTTCGAGAAGAACGGCCAGGTGGCATGCAAGCTGCGGGCGCCGGCCCCGGTCGAGCCGCGCTCCGAGCCGGTCGAGCAGAAGACCGGCCTGCTCTCGAGCATCTTCGGGCGGTAGCACCAGATCGTGTCCGCGCCGGCGGCGCGTTCGTCGGCGCGGACATCCGATCCTCATGGCCAAGCTGATCTACTCGGCAATCACGTCGCTCGACGGGTACGTCGCGGACGAGGACGGCAACTTCGACTGGTCAATGCCGGACGAGGAGGTGCACG
>JAWVDZ010000318.1:0-5094 GCA_033856955.1 Gaiellales bacterium | reverse complement strand
GCCTCGCGGATGTGGTAGCCCGAGATCGAGATCGTGTTCCAACGCGGCAGCCGCTCGGTGCAGTACCTGAACGTGTCCACGGTCAGGCGCAAGCTGGGCCGGGCCGGGAAGATGTAGTTGCCGCGGGCGATGTACTCCTTGAGGATGTCGTTCTGCGTCGTGCCGCTGAGCATGTCCGGCGGCACGCCCTGCTCCTCGGCCACGAGCTCGTACAGCAGCAGCAGGAGGGAGCCGGGGGCGTTGATCGTCATCGAGGTCGAGACATCGCCGAGCGGGATGTCGTGCATCAGCAGCCGCATGTCCTCGATCGAGTCGATGGCCACCCCGGTGCGTCCCACCTCGCCCAGCGAGAGCGGGTGATCGGAGTCGAGCCCCAGCTGCGTGGGCAGATCAAAGGCCACCGACAGCCCGGTCTGGCCGCGGTCGAGCAGCAGCCGGAAACGCTCGTTGGTCTCCTCGGCGGACGAGAAGCCCGCGTACTGGCGCATCGTCCAGGCCCGCTTCCGATAGCCCTCGGCACGCACGCCGCGGGTGTAGGGGTAGCTGCCCGGGGGCGGCGGCGGATCGCTCTCTCCGGCCGTGTAGTACGGCGCGATCGGGATACCGGAGTCGTTTCGCCGCTGATCGGCCATGGTGCGGCTGATCCTACCGGCGGGCCCAGGGGAAGAGCCCCGGCTGCCGCGCTCACCACCATCCTCGACTCGGGCGCCCGGCGAGCCGGACCCTCCCGAGCCTCCGGCGATGTCGCATCCGCTTCCGGGGCTCTGTGCCGACAACCTACACAGGCGGCCGGCGGGTGTGGGCCGGCGGGTGTCGAAAAGTGCGCACGATGCGGGAAATGTCAGAAGCTACGGTTCGGGCATGCGGATCACCGTCAAGCTGTTCGCGGCGCTGCGGGAGCGTGCCGGCGGCGGGAGCCGCGAGCTGGAGCTCGCGGCCGGCGCACGCATGGCCGACGTCTGGCCGGCGCTCGAGCTGGGCGACGAGCCGCCCGGCATCGCCTACGCCCGAAACCGGGAGTACGCGCCGCGCGACCAGCCGCTGTCGGACGGCGACGAGGAGGCGGTGATTCCTCCCGTGTCTGGCGGCGGTTTCCGCGTCCAGCCCGAGCCGCTCGACCTGGCCGCCGTGGTGGCCGAGGTCGCCGATCCCGACGCCGGTGCGATCGCGACGTTCGTCGGCATCACCCGGCGGACGAGCCGGGGCCGCACCGTCACCCACCTCGAGTACGACGCCTACCCCGAGATGGCCGAGGCCGAGATGTCCAAGATCGCGAGCGCCGTGATCGCGGCCCACGACGTTCGCCACGTGGCGATCGCCCACCGCACCGGCCACGTCCCGATCGGTGAGGCAAGCGTGATCATCGCCGTCTCGGCCGCCCACCGGGGCGCCGCCCTGGAGGCGTGCCGGGAGGCGATCGACACGCTCAAGCAGACCGTGCCGGTGTGGAAGAAAGAGGTGTTCGAGGGCGGCGAGGAGTGGATCGGACGGGAGGGAACGGCGTGACCTGGGAGCCCGAGCACTTCGATCCCACCCCGCCGGCCACGCTGGAGCCGCCGGCCCCGCCCCAACCGCACTGGCTGCGGCGGCTGCTGGCACCGGTGGCGGGAGCCGGGCTGCTGCTGTGGAAGCTGGCCGCGCCGCTGCTGATCGCGGTCAAGAACATCAAGTTCCTGGCCACCGGCATCTCGTTCCTGGTCTCGGTCGCCGCTTACGCCAGCATCTGGGGCTGGCGGTTCGCGCTCGGCTTCACGGTGCTGCTGTTCGTGCACGAGATCGGACACGTGATCCAGCTTCGGCACGAGGGAGTGCCGGCGTCGGCGCCCCTTTTCATCCCGTTCCTGGGCGCGGTGGTGGGGATGAAGGAGCTGCCCAAGAACGCCTGGGTGGAGGCCAAGGTGGGCCTGGCCGGCCCCGTGCTCGGCTCATTGGGCGCCGCCGTCTGCCTTGGAGCAGCGGTGGCGGTGGACTCGGATCTGCTGCGCGCGATCGCCTACACCGGGTTCTTCCTCAACCTCTTCAACCTGATCCCGCTGCTGCCGCTGGACGGCGGCCGCGCCGCCGCGGCCGTGCACCCGGCGTTCTGGTTCGTCGGCCTGTTCGCGGTGGCGGCGCTCTTCTTCTGGCACCACAGCCTGATCCTGCTTCTGATCGTGCTGCTGGGCGGACGCGAGCTGTGGCACCGCTGGGAGCACCGAAACGAGCCCGAGTCGCGTCTCTATCACGCCGTGACGCTCGGCCAACGGCTGACGATCAGCACCGTATACCTGGGCCTGGTCGGCCTGCTGGTGCTGGGCATGGAAGCCAGCTACCTGCACCGGACGTTCTAGACAACCATCTGCACTACCAACCCTCGGTCAGCACGCGGTCGAGGGTGGCGACGAACAGGTCGGCGTCGGCCGTGTCGATGCACAGCGGCGGCTTCACCTTGAGCACGTTCTCGTGGTCGCCGGTCGGCTGAACGATCACGCCCAGCTCCAGCATCCGCTCGCAGATCGCGTAGGCCTCGTGCTTGGCGGGCGTCTTGGCGTCCCGATCTCGCACCAGCTCGACGCCCAGGTAGAGCCCGGTGCCGTGGACGGCGCCGATCAGCAGGTGGCGCTCGGCCAGTTGCTCCAGCGAGCGGCGCAGATGCCCGCCGACCAGGGCCGCGTTCTCGGCCAGCCGCTCGTCGCGGATCGTGTCCAGCACCGCCAGACCGATCCGGCACGAGAGCGGTGATCCGCCGACCGAGCTGAAGAAGCCGGCATTTCTGTGGAAGGCATCGGCGATCTCGCGGCTTGTGACGACGGCGCCCAGCGGCTGTCCGTTGCCGGTCGACTTGGCCATGGTGACGATGTCGGGCACGGCATCCTGCTGCTGGAATGCCCAGAACCACTCCCCCAGCCGGCCGTAGCCGACCTGCACCTCGTCGCTGATGCAGAGGCCGCCCGCCTCCCGCACGTGGGCATAAGCCGCGGCAAGGTAGCCGGGCGGCACCAGCAGGCCGCCGGCGTTGCCAAGCACCGGCTCGCAGATGAACGCCGCCGCGCCACCGGCGCAGGCGCGCACATGCTCGGCGTAGCGCTCGCCGGCACGCGGATCGTCGCCGCCGTGAGGCCCGCGGTAGGTGTTGGCCTGCGGGACGACGCGAAGGCCGGGCGGCGGGGCGAGCGCGGCGGCCGGGTTGTCGACCGGCGAGGTGCTGACCTCGTAGGTGGCCGTCGTCCAGCCGTGGTAGGCGCCGCCGGTCGCGATCACGTCCTCACGTCCGGTGAACGTGCGCGCCAGCCGCAGCGCCAGGTCGTTGGCCTCGCTGCCGGAGTTGACGAAGAACACCGAGTCGAGCGGTGCGGGCAGAAGCTCCGCGATCCGCTCCGCCAGCTCGACCATGCTCTCGTAGAGGAAGCGCGAGTTGGTGTTGAGCAACCGAAGCTGCCGCTCTGCGGCCGCGGCGACCGCGGGGTGGCTGTGGCCGACGACGGCGACGTTGTTGACCATGTCGAGGTAGGCGCGTCCGTCGGCGTCGTACATCCGCTGCCGCCAGCCGCGCACCATCTCGGGCGGATGCTCGTAGTACACCTGCTGGGCGCCTGCCACCACCCGGCGGCGCGCGGCGAGCAGCGCCGCGGCGTCTCGGTGCGGGGCCGCGGCCTCGATGCCGAGCAGCGGCGAGGGGTCGGGGTGGAGCGCCAGCCAGGCCGACCGCTGTGACGGCATCCCCCAGCCGGGCATGCCGTCCGGCTCGATCGCCAGCTGAACGTGGAGGTGCGGGATCGAGCCGCCCGCCACCACGGCCACGGTGGCTCCCGACTCCACCTGCTCTCCTAGAGCCACGGGCTCGACGTGGGCAAGCTCGAGCAGAAAGTCGGGATCGCGATGTCGCAGGACGACCGCGTCCTCTCGCAGCTCGGCCACCTCCGCCGGGAACGGGGATCTCACCGGCTCGCCCGGCGCGGCGAACACGTCCACGCCCAGGTGCAGCGCGTCGGGCTCGGCGGTGCCGGGATGCGGCGCGCGGTGCAGCCGGGCTTCACCCCAGCGACCCACCGCCAGCTCACCGGGGCCGACCGCCACCGCGCCGGCGACGCCCTCGCGTGACTCCCACTCGCCGAAGGCGTACGCGGCCGCATCGGCGCTGAGGTCGACGGTGCGAAGCGTCCGCCCGACCGGATCGATCGGAGCGGTGAAGCCGCCCCGCTCCAGAAACCGGCGCAGCTCACCGGAGCGGGGATGGGGATCCAAACCGCAGGTGGCCCGCAGAGCCGCCTCCACCAGTGCCGGCGGCAACCCGGCCGCCGCCGCCAGCGACCCCCAGTCCGACTCGATCAGCCCGACCGCGTATCGGTTGTCCGGCTCCAGGATGGCCTGCTGCTCCGTGGAGACCGCCGACAGAGCCGCGCGCCCCAGCACCAGCGGAAACAGCGCGGACAGCTCCTCCTCGGTCAACGGCAGTTGCTGGTGGAAGCCGCGCACGACGTCCACGATCGCGGCCAGCGCATCGCTCGGATCGTGGGCAATGACGGAGGTGGCCAGCACGGCGGCCTCACCGACCAGGTAGCTGCGGATCATGTCGCCAAAGTCGATCAGGCCGTTGGGCGCCAGCCGGCCGCTTCGGTCGCGTTCGCCGATCACGTTGTAGTCGGTGACATCGCCGTGGATCACCTGCTGTCGCAGCGATCCGGACAGCCGGTCGACACCCGCGTCGTGCACGGCCATCGCCCGCTCCACGAGCGCCCGGCGCTCGGCGTCGCGGACGTGGCGGATCAGGCCGTCGACCACCGCCCGCGCACGGCGCACGTCCCACTGAAGGACGCGGTCGGCGGCGGCGTGGTCGAAGCCGGCCAGCGCGTCTGCGATGCCGGCCGCCATGCCTCCCAGCGTCGAGCGGATGCCCGCAGTCAGGTGGCCGGCCTCGGTCAGGGGGCAGCCCTCCAGGTAGCTGACCAGGCGCACGTGATAGGTCTCGCCGCCTCGATCGACGGCCACGATCAGGCCGCCGTCCAGCGCCGGCATGGGACGTGGCGTGCCGAACGGCAGGCCGGCCGCAGCGGCGTGGAGCATGGCCGCGTTCTGCATCTCGAGCGACTCCAGGCCGAAGTGGGGATTGGCGAT
>JAWVDZ010000317.1:0-6562 GCA_033856955.1 Gaiellales bacterium | reverse complement strand
GGCTCGTCTGCCTTGACCTGGTTGATCTCAGCCTGCTCGGCGACTCGCCGCCGATCCGATGCGCCGAGTCCGCCGAACATCGGCACCTCCGCAAGCACCTTGGCGATCAGCTTGGGCGTCGCCTCTTCAAGGCGCGACGCCAACCCCGCCTCTGCCAGGTCCTCCAGCAGGAGACCCGAACGGATCCGAGAGACGTCGGAGCCCTCCACCGGCCATTCATACCACACAGGCCGACGGCTACGACCGGCTAGCCTGGATCAGGAGTTGCCGTGAACACTGTGATGGAGGCGGCGGGAATCGAACCCGCGTCCACTGCCGTACGATGAGAGCGTCTACAAGCGTAGTCCGGGATTGAGATTCGCTCGGCGGCTGCCCCCGGACGGGCCACCGTTCGAGCTAGCCCCTCTTTGAAGTCCCGATCGGCGGCGGAGGCGTTCCCCCTCACGGCAAGCCCGCTATATGACACCGGCGGTCCCTCCCACGGGCTGGAGGGGCCGGCGCGCTACCTAATTAGGCAGCGAGTGCGAGATCAGATTCCGCACTTGCGGTTTTCCAGGGATTTTACGAGGCCACCTGGAACCTCGGCTTGCAACCCTCACCGAAAATCGACCGTGTCGAAACCAGGTCGCCCCCTGTGAGGAACGCTCCCATTGTAGCGGAGCGACCTATCTAACGCTCCTCGATCCGGCGCAGCCAGGAGCCGACCACATCCAGGAAGCGCTCGGGCTCCTCCACGTGCGGCATGTGCGAGGAATCCTCGAACATCACCCACTCCGACCCTCGGATCCCCTCGTGCACCGTGCGCGAGATCAGCGGCGTTGCCTCGTCGTGGGCACCGGAGATGATCAGCGTCGGCAGCTCGATCTCGCCCAGCCGCGGCGTCACGTCCCAGTCCTTGAGCGTGCCGATGCAGTGGAACTCGCTGGGCCCGTTCATCGTGTGGTAGACCTGATTGTCGATCTGATCGAACGAGCGCTGCACGTAGTCCGGGTACGGCCGCACGCGGCAGACATGGCGGTCGTAGAACACGTCGCAGGCCGCCAGGTACTCGGCGCTGTCGGTCGTGCCCTCCCGCTCGTGGCGAAGCAGCGTCTCCTGCACGTCCGCGGGCAGCTCCGCGCGCAGCCGGTTGGCCTCGCTCACCCACAGCACCATGCTGGACGGCGAGTCGCAGATGATCAGGCTCTCGACCCCCTCGGGCTGCGTCAGCGCGTACTCCATGCCCAGCATCCCGCCCCACGACTGGCCCAGCACGTGCACGCGTTCCAGCGCCAGCGCCTCGCGCACGGCATCGACCTCGTCGACGAACAGCTCGACCGTCCACTTGGACGGATCCTCCGGGTAGGGCGAGCGACCGCATCCCAGCTGGTCGTAGAAGATCACCCGCCGGCCGCCGCGAGCGAGCTCGCCCATCGGCTCCATGTAGTCGTGGGAGCCGCCCGGACCGCCGTGCAGGCAGAGCAGCGGCGCCGCGCCCGCAAGCTCCGGCTCCCCCACCACCCGATACCAGGTGCTGGCGCCGCCGAACGGGATCCGGCCCTCCGAGGTGGGGAGCGTCGTGCTCATGCGGTACGCATATCACACGGCAGCCGACGACACCCGCCGCTCGCGGCGCATCGGCAGTCGCCGGCGGGGATCGAGCATCTCGTCCACGCTGTCGATCAGCACGTTCGCCGAGATCGCGAACAGCGCGATCGCCGTACTGGCCAGGAACGGCTCCCACAGCCGTGCGAAGTACAGCCCGTCCTGGGCGATGTTGCCCCAGGTGGCGGTGGGCGGATCAGGCCCCAGCCCGAGCACCGCGATGAACGCCTCGCCCAGCACCACCGTCGGCAGCTCGAGCAGGATCGCGACCAGGATGATGCCGGTCGAGTTGGGGATCACGTGGCGCCGGGCGATCTCAAACCGGCTCGCCCCCAGCGCGCGGGCGGCGCGCACGTAATCGCGGCTGGTCAGCGAGAGCACCTGGCCTCGCACAAGGCGCGCCGTCTGCATCCAGCCCACCACCGCGAGCGCGAGCGCGATCGTCAGCACGTTCTGCGCGTTGAGACGAAGCGCGACCAGGATCACGATCGCGATCGGAAGTCGCGGGATCGCCAGCAGGCCGTCCACCAGCCGCATCATCACGGAGTCCACCAGCCCGCCGGCCATCGCCGCCGTCGTCCCCCAGATCACGCCGGCGGCGAGGATCGCCGACAGCGCGATCAAGGCGATCAGCATCGTCGTTCGCCCGCCCACCGCTAGCCGGGTGAGCAGGTCGCGGCCGTACGTGTCGGTGCCGAGCGGGTGGTGCAGGCTCGGCATCTGGCGCGAGCGCGTGAAGTCGACACCGTTCGCGTCGTACGGCGAGACCAGCGGGAACAGGACGCAGTACGCGATGATCGCCCCGAACAGCACGGCGGCGATTGCCGTCGAGCGGCGCACCCGCAGCTCGAGCAGTCGCCCCGGCCTCACGAGCGCATCGCGTCGCGAACGCGCGGATCGACGATCGCCAGCAGCACGTCCGCCACCAGGTTGGCCAGCAGCACGATCACCGCCAGCACAACCGTGAGCCCCATCAGCAGCGGATAGTCGCGGGTGAAGGCGGCGTCCAGGAAGGCCGACGAGGCGCCGGGCACACGGAACGACCGCTCGACGAAGAAGGAGCCGGTCACAAGCAGTGCCAGCATCGACACCGCCGAGGAGAGGAACGGCACCAGCGAGTTTCGCAGCACGTGCACCCAGACGATGCGATACTCGAGCAGCCCCTTGGCATGCGCCGTTCGCACGTAGTCCTCCTGCAGCGTCTCCACCACCGCCACGCGGATCAGCCGCGCGATGTAGCCGGTCGGCGCCAGCGCGAGCGTGACGGTGGGCAGCACCTTCGACCGCGACGTGTTCCACCCGAGCGGGAACAGGTGCCACTCCAGCACCAGATACCTCGAAAGCACGTAGGAGAGGAAGAAGACCGGCACCACCAGCAGCAGGCTCGAGGCCGACGTGACGGCCAGGTCGACCCACGAGTTGGCCCGCCGCGCCGCCAGCACGCCCAGTCCGACGCCCAGCGGAAGCGAGACCAGCGCGGCCAGGCCGACCAGCTGGAGCGTGATCGGGAACTGGCGCTTGATCACGTCGGTCACGTCCTCTCCCCGCACCACCATCGACGGGCCGAAGTTCAGCGTGGCCACGTTCTTGACGTACATCCCAAACTCGACGAACCAGGGATCGTCGAGGTGGTAGAAGTCGCTCAGCTCACGCTGCAGTGGGGCCGGCACGCCCGAGTAGCCGGGCGGCGGCCGAAACGGGCTGCCGCCGGCGCCACGCAGCAGCGCGAAGGTCGCCAGCATCACGCACAGCAGTACCGGCACCGTCCACAGCAGACGGCGGATGATGAAGGCGGTCAGCGACATCGAGTGTAAGACGGGCGATCGGCGGGCCGGTTAGCCAGCGACGCCCGGCCGGCTGCGTGGTCGCGCGCGTATGCAGCGATTTACCTGCGGCTCTCCTTGACCGCCCGCTCCATCTGCCGGCGGGCGTCCCGCTCGGCGATCGCGTGGCGCTTGTCAACGCCCTCCTTGCCCTTGGCAAGGCCCAGCTCGAGCTTCACCCGGCCGTTGGTCAGGTAGAGCGCCAGCGGCACCAGCGTCATCCCCCGCTGTGCGACCTTGGCTCCCAGCTGCTCGATCTCGCGCCGGTGCAGCAGCAGCTTGCGGTCGCGGATCGGCTCGTGATTCTGAAGGTTGCCCTGGCGATAGGGCGCGATGTGCGCGCCGACCAGGAACATCTCGCCGTCTCGCAGCTGCGCGTAGCTCTCGCGGATGTTGCCGCCGCCGTCGCGCAAGGACTTGACCTCGGTGCCGGTCAGTGCGATGCCGGTCTCGAGCCGCTCCAGGATGTGGAAGTCGTGGCGCGCCTTGCGGTTCTCGGCGATCACCTTGCGGGCGTTGGGCGTTTGCATGGCCGAATCCTACGCCGCCACTGGCTCGGCCTCGAGGCCTGACAGACGCTGAGATGCGATGAACATCGCCGCCGCCACCAGCGACAGCACCGCGCACACGGCATAGCCGTAGGTCCAGCCCTGATGCGCATTCAGGTAGCCGACCAGCGGAAACGCCCACAGCATCTGGATCGAGAAGAAGCCCTCGGCGATCGACATCGACGTCGCCCGGAACTCTGACCGTGTGTTGTGCTGGAGGAACGTGCTGAGCGTGACGTAGACCAGCTCGGGTGCGCCCGCCGCCCCCACCAGCACCAGCACCGGCAGCGCCAGGCCGGGCAGCGACGGCCCCACCAGCAGCCCCACCACGGCGATCAGCGAGCTGACGCCGACGCTGACGGTCAGCGGCACCCGCTCCGCGATCCGGCCGCCCAACCAGCTGAACCCGGCTGCCGCCAGCATGCCGCCGCCCAGCGTGAATCCCAGCACGACATCCGACGCCCCGCGCTCCTCGAACAGCGGCGCCGCATAGAACCAGGCGCTGGTGAAGGCCGCCCAGTAGATGCTCCACGCGATCGTCAGCATCGCGAGCCGCGGCGACCGCCGCAACGCGCCGACGCCGCGACGGGCGACCGAGACGCCGTGGCGGGCGTGGCCGCGCGCGTCGTCGGGCAGCCGAAGCGCGATCGCGCTTGCCACCAGCCCGCAGATCGCGGTCAACCAGAATGCGGCCGGGCGCGACCAGGTCGCGATCAGACCGCCGGCCATGAACGAGATCGCTCCCGCAAATTGGAACACGGCCCACAGACCGCCCAGCATGCGCGGAAACTGGGCATGGGCGTCGTCATGAGCCAGCGCGTCGAACAGGTAGGCCTCGTCGGCGCCGGTCCTCAGCGCGAACGCGACGCCGTGGATGGCGCCGGCCAGGCAGATCAACCCGAAGCCGGGCGCGTAGACGTAACCCAGCTCGGCGGCAGCGGTGAAGAAGCCCGCCGCGACCAGCAGCTTGCGGCGGCCGAGCGCGTCGGCCAGCGCGCCGGTCGGCACCTGAGCTGCCAGCATGCCGACGTGCAGGGCGGCCTCGACCAGGCCGAACTGCGTCAGCGAGAGCCCGCGCGAGAGCAGGAACACGGCCCAGATCGGACCCGTGAAGACGATGCCGTTGAAGAGCTGGTAGAGCCTGAAGATGGTGAGCGTACGCGCGTTCATTGCAGACAACCTCGGGAATCGGAAGCCGGGTGGTGTGTGGAGAGAGCGCCCGAAGGCGCACCACTCCCCTGGTCCGGCCCTCGTCAGTGCGAGACGCGCGAGATGCAGAAGCGCAGCCGGCGAACGACCGAGGTGACGAAGTCGATGTCGGGGCTGCGGTGCATCCGGCGCATTTTATCCGATCGCGCTTGGAAGCGCAGCCAGACTCGGCAGGTCGAGATCGACCCCGTCAGCCGGATCGGCGAACGTCGCGCCCTTGCCCGTGCGCACGAGGCAGGTGCGCATGCCGATCGAACGGGCCGGCGGCAGGTCGGTTTCGAGGTCGTCCCCGACCATCATCGCCCGCTCCGGCTCGACGCCGAGCAGCTCGCAGGCCGAACGGTAGATGGCGGGCGAGGGCTTGCCAACCACGCTCGCGGTCACGCCGCTCGAGAACTCGAGCCCGGCTACGAACATGCCGGCATCGAGCGAGGGGCCGTCCACCGTCGGCCACCAGCGGTTGCGCTGCATGGCCACCAGAGGCGTTCCCTCCAGCACCGCCCGGAACACGGCGTTCAGCCGGCCGTACGTCCACGTCTCGTCGGGCCCGCCCAGCAGCACCACCGCAGCGTCGCGCGGATGCCCGGTCAGCTCGATCCCCTCCAGGTCGCCGGTGGCTCCATCCTCGACCAACGCGTAGACGGCCGCGCCCGGGTGGTGGCGGCGCAGGTGCTCGGCCGCGGCGGACGCCGCCGTGACGATCCGCTGGGGATCGAAGTCGAACCCGATCGCGGACAGCCGCGCGGCGATCGCGGCCCGCGTGCGGCCGGTGGTGTTGGTCAGGATGGCGAGCTCGATGCCCCGCCGGCACAGCTCCTCGACCGCCCTCGGCGAGCCGTCGATCGGTTCCCAGTCGACGTGCAGCACGCCCTCCATGTCCAGCACGATCCCGGCCGGGGCGCCGCTCACCGAAGCGCCGCCTCGATCATCTGGCGCGCCAGCGGCGCCGCCACCACGCCACCGACGCCGCCGTGCACGACCAGCACCGAGACGACCACCTTCGGCGCCTCGGCCGGCGCATAGCCGGTGAACCACGCGTCCGACTTGGTGTCCGGACCAACCTCGGCCGTGCCGGTCTTGCCGTTCACTGTGGCGATCGAGCTCTGGGCCTGGGTGCCGGTTCCATAGCTGACAACAGCGCGCATCATCTCGGCGATCTCATCCGCGACCGTGCGCGTGAACACGCGCCGGGGCGTCGACTGATCGCTGTCGGCGTGCGGGAGGCGCGCCAGCCAGGGCGGGTGCAGCACTCCCCGAGAGGCGATCACCTGGGCCACCGAGGCCATCTCGAGCGGAGTGGCGGTGACGCCGCCCTGGCCGATGCCGGTCACGCCCAGTCCGGCGTCGGTGTCCAGCAGGGCAGGACGTGGCATCACGCTCTCGGGCACCGGGTAGGCG
>JAWVDZ010000316.1:0-5877 GCA_033856955.1 Gaiellales bacterium | reverse complement strand
GTCATGGCGGGCGGGGAGGGCACGCGCCTGAGGCCGCTCACGTCGAACCAGCCGAAGCCGATGGTGCCGATCGTCGGCAAGCCGTGCATGGAGCACATCCTCGAGCTCCTCCGCGCGCACGGGTTCGAGGACGTGATCGTCACGGTCGCGTTCCTCCCGCAGGCGATCCGCAGCTACTTCGGCACGGGCGAGTCGCTGGGAGTGTCGCTCCACTACTCGGTCGAGGAGACGCCGCTCGGCACCGCGGGCAGCGTCAAGCACGCCGAGGCGCTGCTGGACGAGACGTTCGTGGTGATCTCGGGCGACGCGCTGTGCGACTTCGACCTGACCGAGATCGTGCGCAAGCACCAGGAGAGCGGGGCGGTGGCCACGCTGGCGCTGAAGTCGGTCGAGAATCCGCTCGAGTTCGGGGTCGTGATCATCGATGAGGACGGCCGCGTCGAGCGCTTCCTCGAGAAGCCCTCGTGGGGCCAGGTGTTCTCGGACACGATCAACACGGGCGTCTACGTGCTCGAGCCGGAGGTGCTGAAGAGCATCCCCACGGGTGAGTCCTACGACTTCTCCAAGCAGCTGTTCCCGGCCCTGCTGTCCCGCGGAAAGCCGCTTCGCGGCCACGTCGTCGAGGGCAGCTACTGGCAGGACATCGGCAACCTCGACCAGTACCGGCAGGCCAACTTCGACGCGCTGGACGGCAAGGTGCAGCTCGAGCTGCCCGGCATCCGGCTGCGCGAGAACGTCTACCTGGGAGACGGCGTTCAGCTGCCCGAGCTGGGCCAGATCGAGGGGCCGGCATTCGTCGGCAACTTCGCCAAGGTCGATGCCGGCGCGCGCATCGGCGCCTACTCCGTGCTGGGCCAAAACGCGATCGTCAAGGAGGGCGTCCAGATCTCGCGCAGCATCGTCGACTCCGGCGCCTACCTGGGCCAGAGCTGCCGCCTCGAGGGCGCCATCCTGGGAAAGCGCGTCGACATCCGGGCGCACGCGGTGATCAACGAGGGTGTCGCGATCGGCGACGAGTGCTCGGTCGGCTCGCAGGCCGTGCTGGCGCCCGGGGTCAAGATCTACCCGTTCAAGACGATCGAGGCCGGGGCGTCGATCCACGCCAACCTGATCTGGGAGTCGCGCGGCATCACGACGCTGTTCGGCCGCGACGACGTGCGCGGGCTGGTCAACGTGGACGTCACGCCGGACGTCGCCGCCCGGCTGGCGATGGCGTACGGCACCACACTTGCCCGCGGCGCGCGGGTGGTCGCCAGTCGCGACGCCCACCCGGCGGCGCGCATGATCAAGCGGGCGATGATGTCGGGACTGGTTGCGACCGGCGCACAGGTGTCCGACCTGCGGGTGGCGATGCCGAGCGTCAACCGCCACCAGCTGAAGATCGACGAGCGGGCCGGCGGCGTGCACATCCACATCTCGCCGCACGACCCCGAGATGATCCGGATCCGGTTCTTCGAGGCGCCGGGAATGCTGGTCTCCGAAGCGACCCTGAAGTCGATCGAGCGCGCGTACTCGCGTCAGGAGTTCAGGCGCGTCTCGGCGGGCGAGATCGGTCGCCTCTCGTACCCCTCGCGGGCGACGGAGATCTACGCCCAGGACCTGCTGGGGACGCTGGACGTGGAGGCGATCCGTGCTCGCGGCCTGCGGATGGTGCTGAACTACTCGTACTCGCCGGCCTCGCTGGTGGTGCCGTCGATGATCGGTGAGCTGGGGGTGGAGCTGATCGGCATCAATGCGTTCATCGACGCCACCTCCGACGCCACGCACGTGACGCGCGAGGAGAGCATCGCCGAGATGTCGCGGCTGGTCGTGGCCGTGGGCGCCGACCTGGGCGTGGTGATGGACGTGGCTGCGGAGCGGATCTGGCTGGTCGACGAGCGGGGAGCGGCGGTCGATGGCGAGACCACCCTGTTGCTGCTGCTGCGCGAGCTCTCGACGCAGGTCGCGACCGGATCGCTGCTGGTGCCGATCACCGAGACCGGGGGAGTGGAGCTGGTCGTGAACGGCTCCAACGGCCGCGTCGAGCGCACCAAGTCGTCGCTTCACGCGCTGCTCTCAGCGGCCACCGAGAGCGACGTGCTGTTCGCGGGCGCCTCCGGCGGCGGATACGCCTTCCCGGCCTTCCTGCCCGCCTATGACGCCCTGGCCTCGACCGGGAAGGTGCTCGAGATCATCGCCCGGTCGGGCAAGCCGATCTCGAAGCTGACCGCCGGTCTTCCCCACAGCAACGTCGTGCACACCGAGGCGCCCTGCCCGTGGGAGCTGAAGGGGACGGCGATGCGGCTGCTGATCGAGGCCACCAAGGACCGCGAGACCGACCACACCGACGGCATCAAGGTGTTCGAGCCGCGTGGCTGGGTGCAGCTGATCCCCGACCCCGACGAGCCGGTGTTCCACATCTACGCCGAAGGCGCGTCGCGGCAGGATTCGGCCCGGCTGGAGGCGAAGTACCGCGCCATGCTCGCGCAGATCGTCTCGGACGAGCCCGCCGCAACCCTCAACTAGAACTTGAGGAACACCTCAGGGACCGGTACACTGTTGGCAACCCAAGCCGATTGGAAGCCCGAATGGACGTTCTGCCCGATTTCTCCACCCTCGACGACGACGAGCTTCGCCGCCTGATCGACGAGCACGTGCACGAGGAGGAGGAGATCTCATATCGCCGCCGCCTGCTGCACGGTCGCATCGACATCCTTCGCGCCGAGCTGGTCGACCGCATCAAGCGCCGCCACGGTAGCGACGAGACGCAGCTGGCCGTCGACATCGACCGCCTGACCGAGATCCTGGCCCATAAGGGGCCGCCTCCGGATCTCGATGACGGGACTGGCTAGGGCCCCGGGTGTACTGCCCCGAGTGCGGACACCACAACCGCGATGCAGCGCGGTTCTGCGGGCGCTGCGGCGCCAGCCTGCTCGAGGCGACCGAGGGCGAGACCACGATCAGCTTCACGCCCCCTGCCGATGCGGGGTCGGACAGCGGCGTGATGGACGCTGTGGTCGAGGGCGCCTCGCTGGTGATCCGGCTGGGAGGCGGCCGCGCCGGCGATCAGTACCCGGTGCTGGCCGACCGCACCACGATCGGCCGCGCGCCCCAGTCGGACATCTTCCTGGACGACGTCACCGTGTCGCGCGAGCACGCGGTGGTGGAGCAGCGTGACGACGGCATCCACATCGTCGATCTGAGCAGCCTCAACGGCACCTACGTCAACCGCGAGCGGGTCGAGGACGCCCGGCTCGCCGACGGCGACGAGCTGCAGGTCGGCAAGTATCGCCTCACCTACATCGAGCGCTGATGGCGGCCGAGCCGAACACCCCTCCCTCAAACCTGACCATCGGCGCGGTCTGCCGGATGCTGGGCGAGGAGTTCGACGACATCTCGATCTCGAAGATCAGGTTCCTGGAGGACCAGAAGCTGATCTCACCCCGCCGCACGCAGGGCGGCTACCGGCTGTTCAGCACCGACGACGTCGAGCGGCTGCGGGCGATCCTGCGCATGCAGCGCGATGAGTTCCTGCCCCTGGCGGTGATCCGCGACCTGCTGACGCAGGGTGCCTCGCGCCCCAGCGGCACCCGTCGCCGGCGCGCTCGCGCCCTGGCACAGGCCGATCGGCGGCTGACGCGCGAGGAGCTGGCATCCGAGACCGACGCCGACCTGCGCTTCATCCAGGAGCTGGAGGAGTATCAGCTGCTGGAGGGACGCCGCACCGCGCTGGGAAAGCCGTACACGCGCACCGACGTCGAGATCGTCAGCCTCTGCCAGCGGCTCGCCCGCTACGGCGTGGCGGCGCGGCACCTGAAGGCCTTCCGCTCGGCCGTGGGCCGCGAGGCCGGCCTGCTGGAGCAGATCCTGGCGCCGTCGCTGCGATCCTCGAACGCCGACCGGCGCGAGGCCGGCCTCGAGGAGCTGGAGGCGCTGGCCGAGCTGACAAGCGACCTCACGCACCTGCTGCTGGTGCGCGACCTGCGGCGCGACTCGGTCAGCTGACCGGCCGCAGCTCCGCTCACTCCGTGTCGTACGTGACCAGGGCGTGCACGGGGTAGGGGTAGAGCTTGTCGCGCCCGTTGAGGAAGCTCAGCTCGACCACGAACGCCAACCCCACGACCTCGGCGCCCAGCTGCTCGATTAGATCGATCTTGGCCTTGGCGGTGCCGCCGGTGGCCAGCAGGTCGTCGTGCACCAGCACTCGCGCGCCCTTGGGCTCCGCATCGACGTGCATCTCGAGCGCGTCGAAGCCGTACTCCAGCGCGTACTTCGCCCCCACGGTCAGGTACGGCAGCTTGCCCGGCTTTCGGGCGGCGACGAAGCCGCAGCCCAGCCGGTATGCGAGCGCCGAGCCGAGGATGAACCCGCGCGCCTCGGCTCCCACCACGTAGTCGACCTTTCGCGGCTCGGCCCACTCCGCGAGCCGCTCGACCGTCCATCGCAGCGCCTCGGCGTCCGCCAGCAACGGCATGATGTCCTTGAACACGATTCCCGGCTTGGGAAAATCGGGTATGTCCCGGATGGTTGCGCGGAGGTCAAAGCTGCCCATGGCAGCGGCGATTGTAGCCGGAGCGGCCGTGCAGGCGGGATCCGCGCCTAATCCGCCCCGGCGTCGCGGCCGATAATAGGAGAGACCATGTATGACGTGATACGAGCGAGCTACCAATTCCACTGCCCTCGTCATCCTCACGGCGAGCTGCATTCGGTCGCCCTGTCACGGTTTCGCAGCATCGAGCGCCTTCCCGGCGCGGCCCACCCGGCCGTGTTCCGCGTCACCTACCGCTGCGACTGCGGCGACGACCACGTCGGCCTGGTCTCGCACGACGACCTCGACTACGCGCCCATCGGCGCGGCCGACGTGACGTTCCGCAACCTGCTCACCGGCCGCACGGAGCCGGTTGGGGGAGAGCTGCTGGAGCTGGCCCGAAGCCAGGTTCAGAAGGGCAACTGGCCGTGGCAGCTGTTCTGCGGCCGCGAGGCGAAGCTGAAGCCGGTGTTCCCGTCCAGCCTGACGATGGTCTGCCCGGCCGAGACGGAGCTTGTGGGCGTGGCGATGCGGTGCCCGAGCTGCGGCGAGCTGTCGCTGAACGTGGTCACCGAGAGCCACCTGGACGTGCCGTTCTACCATGACCGCACCGTGCGCCTGATCGACCGGCCGTTCGGCGACCGCCGCGACCTCACGGTGGACGCGTTCCACGCTGAGTTGTGGTCGGCCGGCTTCGACGCCGCCCGAGCCTCGCTGTAGAGCTCAGCGTGCGAGCCGAAGCGGAGGCTCGATCAGTTCCGCGGCGGTGACGACCTGGTCGCGGCCGAGCCGCTTTGCCTCGTAGAGCGCCTGGTCGGCCAGTTCGAACAGCTCCTTGGGATCTCTGGCGTCGACCGGGAAGGTTGCGACTCCGGCACTGGCCGAGATTCCGGGCGCGAAATCACTGCGCGAGGTGGGGGAGGGGGTGAGGTCGGCGATCGCCTGCCGCATCCGCTCGGCCAGGATCACACCCTCACCGGTGCGTCCCGGCACCAGCACGGCGAACTCCTCCCCGCCGAATCGGGCGGCGATGTCGGCGTCGCGCTTCTCGCGGGTGATCGCCTGCCCGACGGCGTTCAGCAGCCGGTTGCCGGCGGCGTGGCCGTGGCGGTCGTTGTAGGCCTTGAAACGGTCGAGGTCGAGGATCACGAGCGTGACACAGCCCCCGTAGCGGCGGACCCGCGCCAGCTCGTCGCGCAGCGCCTGTGAGAAGAAGTCGTAGTTGCGAAGCCCGGTCAGCCGATCGGTGAACGATCGTGCGGCCAGCTGCTGGCTGGCGCGCCTCCGCGCTGCGTGCAGCGCGCCGTTCGCGGTCGCCGCGACCACCAGGCAGGCGCGCACGCTCCAGGGCAGCGGCAGAAGCAGCGCGC
>JAWVDZ010000315.1:0-6223 GCA_033856955.1 Gaiellales bacterium | reverse complement strand
CATGCTCCGACACGATCGCTTCGCATAAGAGCTCCAGGCTGAGCCCGGGCAGCCGCTCGACCAGCCGGTCGTAGCGGAGCTTGAACGCCTGTCCCAGCCGGTTGTCGTGCTCGGACAGCGCCTGCGGCCAGCGCGCCGGCTCGAACGCGCCGATCACCGCCGCCCGCCGGGTCGCCAGCCGGATCAGCGCCAGGCCGTCGTTGGACATCCCGACCAGCGGCGATGCCAGCACAGACAGCAGCGCGCGATCGTCGGTGCGGTTGATCAGCAGCCGCAGGTAGGCGATCACGTCCCCCACCTCCTGCTGGCCGTAGTAGCCGCGGCCGGTCGCGCGCACCGTCGGCAGGCCGCGGTCGCGCAGCGCGTCCTCGTACGTGCCGGCGTCGGTGCCGGCCTCGAACAGCAGCACCACGTCGCCGGGGTCGCATCCGCCGGACGAGACCAGCTCGGCGACCCGCTCCGCGATCGTCTCCGCCTCGGCCTCGCGCCACTTGACGTCGTCCTCCCGGCAGGCGCGGATGTCGGTCAGCAGCAGCTCGACCGCCTCGGCCGGGGCGTCGCCCTCGAACTCGCCGGCCTCGACCAGGTCGTGGTAGCGGTCGCCGAACTCGCGGCTGAAGGCCTCGTTGATCAGATCGAGCACATGGCGGCGCGACCGGTAGTTGTGATCGAGCGCGATCACGTCTCCGGCGGCCTCCACGCGCGCCTCGCGGTAGACCTCGACGTCGGCCCGGCGGAAGCGGTAGATGCTCTGGAACTCGTCGCCGACGAGGAACAGGTCGCCACCCCGAACCAGCTCCACCAGCTCGACCTGCAGCCGGTTGGTGTCCTGGAACTCATCCACCATCACCTCGGCGAAGCGGTCGCGGTAGGCCTCCGAGAGCTGGGGCCGCGAGCGCAGCAGGTCACGGGCGAGCAGCTCGAGATCGTTGAAGTCGAGCCGCCCGCGCCGCTGCTTGACGGCCGTGTAGGCCTCGTCGAACAGCTCCAGCAGCGTCTCGATCAGCCGCCGGTCGGCGTCCGCCTCCAGCTCCTCGGCGTACTCCGGGGAGGCCGCATCCGGTGCCGCGTGCGGCACCAGTGCGAGCCCCAATCCGAGGCCACGCAGGCGAGAGTGCAGCTCCGACACCATCCGCCGCAGCCGGTCACGGCCGTAGCGGGCAAGCAGGTCGAGCCGCGCCGGGTCGTCGCCCTCGACGAACCGCTCCAGTGCTGCGGCGAAGCCGTCCGACTGGAGGATCCGCATCTCGGTGTCGGACGCGACCGAGAACGAGGGATCGATGCCCGCCTCCAGCGCGTGTGCGCGAAGCACGCGCGCGCAGAAGCCGTGGATGGTCGAGATCCATGCCGACTCGACCGAGCCCGCAGCCTCCAGCAGGCCCAGCTCCCTCAGCCGGTCGCGCACCCGCCGCCGCAGCTCGTCCGCGGCCCGCTCGGTGAACGTGATCACCAGCAGGTGGTCGAGCGGCGTCCCTTCGCCCACCCGCCGGGCCACCCGCTCGACCAGCACCGCCGTCTTGCCGGTGCCGGCGCCGGCCGAGACGAACACGCGGCCGCGCCGCTCGATCGCCGCCCGCTGGCCCTCGTTCCACGTCCGGTCCGTCATCGCGCCACCCTGCAGATGCCGCCCGCCTGGCGCAGGCACCACTCGGGACACGAGCGCGCGATCGGGTCGCGCCGCACGTCGCCGGCCCGCACCCGCGCCACGATCGCGTTGGCGTAGCCGACCGCCCGCTCCACCTGCGCCCAGAACTCGACCGGGTCCATCTGGTCGTTTCGCACCACGCCCTCGATCTCGCCCTTGACCGCCATCCCGCGCACCTTGCGCTCGCCGCCCAGCGCCCGGTACAGGCCGGCCACCGGCTCGATGCCCAGCAGATCGCGCATGACCAGGATGTAGAGCGGCAGCTGCAGCTTCCGCTCGGTCTCGATCTGGGCGGCCGACTTCGCGCCCTTGCCGGTCTTGTAGTCCCACACCATGCCGCGGGCGGACATGCCCGGGTCGCGGTCGACGCGATCGATCGTGCCGGACACCGAGAAGCCGTCCAGCTGCAGCCCCTGCTGGAGGTTCGCAGGGGAGCTCTTGGTGCCGAAGCGCACCTCGTAGTCACGCGGCACCAGTGGCGAGACGAACACGGCTTCGCTGCGCATGAAGCCCTCCAGGTCGCGCTCGAGCCGCCGCACCGCCTCCTTGCCGGCCGCCCCCGCCGGGATCCGGACGCTGGCCAGCGACTCCTGCAGGCAGCGGCGCATCAGCGGAACCGCGCGAGGCAGCTCGGCCTCGGTCAGCCGCTCCACGCCCAGCTCACCGGGCATCCGCTCGTGGAAGCGGTGCAGCGTCGTGTGCGCCACCGATCCCGTCTCCTTGGAACCGAACTCGTAGTCGATCTCGCCCGGCTGCAGGAACCGCTCCACGAACCAGGCCGACGAGCACTCGGCGAACTTCTCGAGCTCGGTGACCGAGAACCGCTGCTGGTCGGCGAGAGCCGCCAGCACGGCTGCGTTGGACAGACGCGAGTCCCGCCGGTAGGCGGCGCGGGCACGCTCCAGCTTGCGCGTCCAGCCCTGCTCCTCGGCCACCGACGCCGCCCAGTCGGGGCGGTGGCGCTGCTCGCGGGCCAGCGCCCGCAGCCGCTCGCGCTCGGTGGGCGCCTGCTCGAGCTCGTAGGTGAGGTCTCCCAGCGCGCGGCGGCGCAGCTCCGGGGCCGCGCCCAGCGCCCGCACCACGTCCTCCAGGAACGGCGAGGGTTCGAGCAGGCGGCCGTCGTCGTCGGCGGCCTGCCGGCAGAGGTGCAGCCGGCGCCAGGGGCGGGTGACGGCGGTGTAGAAGAGGTGGCGGTCGCGCTGGATCGAGTCGACGCGCACGATGCCGAGCTCGGCCGCCTCGTCGGCGTTCAGGAAGGCGCTCTCGCGCGCGCCGCCCGGGAAGCTGCCCTCCTCGAGCCCCAGCACGAACACCGACTGGAAGCGGCGCGTGCGGGCGCGGCGCAGGTCGAGCACGGCCACCCGGCCGGCACCCGGGTCGCCGCTTCGCCACGTGACGCGCTCGAGCTGAGCCGCCAGAGTGACGCGGTCGGGCACCGCCAGGCCGCGCGCCGCCGCCGCGCCCGTCTGCTCCAACGCGCGCAGCACGGCGCGCAGCGCGGCGGCGTGCCGCTCGCCGGCCGCCGTCTGGCGGCGCGCCGTCAGCCCACCCGCGGCGGCGCTCATGCGGCGGACGAGGTCGGTGACCTGGCCGACCGGATCATCCTGCTGCGACAGCCGCTCGGCGGCCGCCAGCAGGCGTGGGTAGTCGAGCTCGTCCATCGTCTGGCGCACCTCGCCGCCGGACAGCGCCCCTCGTCCGCGCAACCTGCCCTCGGCGTAGTCCACGGTCGTCCGCGGGATGCCGGAGAAGGGCGAGCGCAGGAACCTGAACAGCTCGCCTCGGTCGCCGTCGAACCAGGCAAACCGGATCAGGCCGAGCAGCGCCTGACCGAACGCCGTCTCACCCAGGAGCAGCGGGGCGTCCACGTCGATCGGCACGCCGAGGTCATCGAAGGCACTCTCGAGCGCCAGCCGCCAGGCGCCGGTATCGGTCGTCAGCACGCCGATCTCGTCCGCCGCGGTGCCGGACCGGATCAGGTCCAGCGCCTCGAACGCGACCTGATCTGCCACGCCGCGCACGCCGCAGGCCTCCAGCAGGACGACCGCGCCGTCCGGCTCCGGAGCCGGCCCGGGCTCACGCTCGTCGAACAGCGTCCGCTCCAGGTGCACCAGCGAGGCGGCGTCGAAGTGCGCCGCGGGCGGCAGCTCGACCACCTCGTGGGGGATCTCGGTCAGCGCGTCCACCACCCAGCGAACGGCGGCAAAGGCCGGCCGCCCCGCCTCGTAGGGCAGCGACACGGTCACCGGGCAGCGCCCCGACAGTGCGCGCAACGCGGCCAGCTGCACGCCGGTCACGTCCTCGAACCCGTAGGCGAAGACGGGCTCGTCGTCCCAGGCCTCCAGCCGAGCGCCGAGCAGCGCCGCCGCCTGACCATGAAGGCCGGAGCGATCCGCCGCGCCCACGCTCTCGAGCAGCGCGCGGTAGCCGGCATGCAGGGCGGCCAGCTCTGCGCGGCGGCCCGGCTCGACGAAGCGCGCCAGCCGGCGCTCCAGCTGCTCCGGCTCGGCCGCCGCCGCGAGGTCGTCGAACAGCCGCGCGAGCCCGTCGCCGAAGCCGGCGAACCGGGCCGGGGCGGCCAGCGTGTCGAGCTGCGCCTCGCGCACCGCCCGCTCCACCGCCAGGCGCCGCTCGAGGCCACCGAGCGATCCGGTCGGCCGGCCGCAGCGCACCAGCACGCGTTCGAACAGGTCGTCGAAGGTGCCGATCATCCCGCCCAGCAGGGCGGGGCGGCGCCGCACCAGGTCACGCTCGGCCAGCTCGACGTCCGGACGTGTGGGCACCACCAGGAACGGCGTCGCGCCGGACTCGACGGCTTCGACGAAGCGGTCGAGCAGCAGCGCGACCTTGCCGCAGTTTGCGGGACCAAGCAGGAGCGTCAGCGGCATCACTGGATTCTACGTCCGTCCCCGCGAGCGGCTTCTTACACCGGCGTCCGGGTCGCTCACAGCCGGTAGAGTTCCCGCCCGATGTCCTCCGACCTGTCCGGAAGAGCGGTCGTCCTCGGCCTCGACGGCGGTACCTGGGACCTGCTGCGGCCGCTTGCCGAGCGGGGCGTGATGCCGAACCTGGCGCGCGCCCTGGAGTCCGGCCGGCACGGCCGTCTCCAGTCATGCCTGCCGCCGTACAGCTCGCCGGCCTGGATGTCGATCTCGACCGGCAAGAACCCCGGCAGCCACGGCATCTTCGACTTCTGGGAGGCGGGCGCGCCGGGTGAGAAGAAGCTCGTCTCGTCGCGATCGGCCAAGGGCCGCAAGCTCTGGGAGCTGGCCGACGACGCCGGCAAGGTGGCGCACGTGGTGGCGGTGCCGGTCTCGTTCCCGCCCGCCCAGCTGGAACACGGCACGTTCACCTGCGGCATGTTCACGCCCGGCGAGGCGGTCGACTACACCTGGCCGAAGGAGCTGAAGGCCGAGCTGAAGGCGCTTCCCGGCGGCTACCGGGCCGACCCCTACGCGGACGGCCTCGAGGGGCAGCCGTTCCTCGAGCAGACGCACCAGGTGATCCGCCAGCAGGAGGTCGCCACCGCCCATCTGCTCGAGAAGGGCGACTGGGACCTGCTGTTCTCGGTGATCCAGGCGCCGGACCCGATCCAGCACAAGTTCTGGAACGTGCTCGACCCCACCGACCCGCGTTACGACGCCGAGCGGGCGCGCGAGTACCTTCCGCTGCTCGAGGAGAGCTACCGGCGCTGCGACAAGGTGATCGGCGACCGGCTGGCGATGGCCGAGCGGGGCGCGTTCGTGATGCTCGTCAGCGACCACGGCTTCGGCCGCTACGAGAAGAACTTCTACCTGAACCGCGTGCTGGAGGACGCCGGCCTGCTGTTCCGCCAGCGCAGTGCCAAGCGGGTCGCGCCGCGCGGGCTCTCGACCCGCCGCGTGATCGACGCGATCCGCCGGATCGACGTGCTCGGCCTCGAGGGCCGGGTGCCGAACCGCTTCCGGGAGAAGCTCGCCCGCGGAATCGACTCGGCGCTCTCGGTGCCGATCGACACCGAGCGCACGCTGGCCTACGCCGCGGCACGCTCGGCCGAGAGCGTCTTCATCTCTCCGCACGTGCCGGAGTCCCAGCGCGCGGACGTCGCCCGCCGCACGATCGAGGCGCTCGAAGCGGCCCGCGATCCCGACACAGGACAGCCGATCATCGAGCGCGCGCACCGCCGCGAGGACGTCTACGACGGCGGCGAACTGCACCGCATCCCCGACATCCTGATCGACTTCGGCGAGCGCCCCTACGTGGCCTCCGACCGGCTGGCGGCGAGCGCGATCGTGGAGCGGCTGCCGGCGCAGGGCGGCGGTGGCCGGCACCGGCGCTACGGCATCATCCTCGCGCTCGGCCCCGGCGTCACGGCGGGCGAGATCGAGGGCGGCGCAAACATCGTTGACCTCGCCCCCACCGCATTGCACGCAATGGGCCTGCCGGTCCCAGAGGACATGGACGGCCGCGTGCTGACGGAGCTGTTCTCGGACGGCCGATCGGTGGCCACCAGCGCGGCCTCCGGCGGCGACACGTCCGACGTCGTGTACACGCCCGAGGAGGCGGCGGCGATCGAGGCCTCGCTGGAGAACCTCGGCT
>JAWVDZ010000314.1:0-8116 GCA_033856955.1 Gaiellales bacterium | reverse complement strand
TGCGGGCAGGTCTTGTTCGATGCCATGTTGCCGCACGTCTTGCAGAAGAACGTGTGGTCGAAGAACATCGGCTCGATGTCCAGCTCGTGCGGCGCGAAGTCGTCGAAGATGTAGTGCGCGTCGTAGGTGCCGTAGTAGCTGCCGACGCCGGCGTGGTCGCGGCCGACGATGAAGTGCGAGCAGCCGTAGTTCTTGCGGCACAGCGCGTGCCACACGGCCTCGCGCGGCCCTGCGTAGCGCATCGCGGCCGGGAACACGCCCAGCACCGTGCGGTCGGCCGGGTAGTAGCCGTCGAGCAGCACCTCGTAGCACTTCATGCGCACGTCGGCGGGGATGTCGTCGCCCTTGGTCTTGCCGACCAGCGGGTGCAGCAGGAGCCCGTCCACGGTCTCGAGGGCACACTTCTGCACGTGTTCATGGGCGCGGTGCACGGGATTTCGGGTCTGGAACCCGACCACCCGGCTCCAGCCGCGCTCGGTGAACGTGGCGCGGGTGTCCTTGGGGTCGAGGTGGCGGGACGGGAAGGCCGGCTCGGGCCGCTTGAACACGGTCACCGCGCCGCCCACCAGGGTCGGGCCCTCGGCGTAGATCTGGGCGACGCCGGGATGGTCCTGGTCGGTGGTGCGGTAGGTCTTGGCGGCCTCGTTCTCGCGATCGACCGAGAACACCTCCTCGACGTTCAGCACCGCCAGCAGCTCACCCTCAGCGCTCTCCAGCGCGATCCGGTCGCCGGCGGGAGCCTCGGACACCGACAGCGTCACCGGAAGCGCCCAGGGAAGGCCGTTGGCGAGGTGCATCTCCTCGACCGAGCCCTCGTAGTCGGCCTTCGTCATGAAGCCGGTCAGGGGCGAGAGCGCTCCCGACGCGATCATGTCCAGGTCGGCCGTCTGCTTGTCGCTCATCCGCACCCGCGGCAGCGATGCCGCCTCGGCGGCCAGCGCAGCCGCCTCGTCGCCGGAGACGGTGCGGTCGATCAGCTCGCCCCCGTGGGGCGCGATCAGGTGGCTCTGCTTGGTCGCCGTGGCGTCGCTCATCAGGCGACGGCCTCGGCGGGATCGCTGGCGATCATGCCCAGCTCCTCCAGCCGCTGGATCACGAACGCCGCCGACTGCTCGGGGGTGCGACCCTCGGTGTCGACCACGATCTCGGCGTGCTCGGGAGCCTCGTAGGGATCGGAGACTCCGGTGAACTCCTTGATCTCGCCTGCGAACGCCTTGGCGTACAGACCCTTGACGTCGCGGCGGGCGCACTCGTCCAGGGACGTCGCGACGAACACCTCGATGAAGCGGTCACCGATCATCTCGCGCACAGCGTCACGCGTCTCGCCGTAGGGCGAGATGGCCGCCACGATCACGCCGGCGCCGTGCCGCGTGAGCAGCTTGGCGACGAAGCCGATGCGCAGGATGTTGGCGTCGCGATCCTCGCGCGAGAAGCCGAGGCCCTTGCTGAGGTTGGTGCGGATCACGTCGCCGTCCAGGTGGTCGACCAGGATGCCGCGCCGCTCCAGTTCGGGGCCGACGATCTCCGCGATGGTGCTCTTGCCGGCTCCGGAGAGCCCGGTGAACCAGAGGGTGAGGCCAGGGTTGTCGTTCCGCAAAGTGATCAGGTCCTTTCGTTGTATCTCTTGACGCTTTGTAGCGTTTCAGTCGCCGTGAAGGCCGCACTCGACCTTTCCGGTGCCCTTCCATCGGCCGGTTCGCTCGTCCTCGCCGCTGTCCACCGAACTGGTGCAGGGCACGCATCCGATCGACGGGTAGCCGTGGTCGTGCAGGGGGTTATAGGGAATGTCGTGCCTCCAGATGTAGCGCCACACGTCGCGATTCGTCCAGTCCGCGAGCGGCTGAACCTTGACGACGCCGCGACGCTCATCTACCTCGAGTTTGCGGGCATTTTGTCTGGTTGTCGACTGGTCCCTGCGAATTCCCGTGATCCAGGCGTCCATTCCCTCCAGCGCCCGGCTCAGCGGCGCGACTTTGCGCATCGAGCAGCACAGGTCGGGATTGCGCTCCCACAGCCGTTCGCCGTGGGCTGCCGCCTGTTGCTCGACCGACAGCTCCGGCTCGAGCCGCTCGAACCGCACCGGATAGCGCTCGATCAGCTTGCGTCGCGTCTCGTGCGTCTCCTTGAACAAGAGACCGGTGTCGAACTCGACCACCCGCACGTCGGGCTGGATCTCGGACAGCATGTGCACCAGCACCGAGCTCTGCTTCTGCCATGAGCAGGTCAGCACCAGCCGCGGGTGGAACAGGTCCACGGCGACGCGCAGCACATCCTCGGCGCTTCGGTGTTCGAGGTCGTCGGCCAGCCGCACGACCTCCTCGCTGCTGATCGGCACCGTGCTCATGTGGCGCTGGGGATGTCTCGCAGCAGCAGGTCGTGGAGGGTGTGGGATCGCAGGCCTAGGCGCAGCGTCTCCAGCGGGATCACCTCTTCAGGAGGGATGTTTCCGAGGTTGACTTCGGGGCCGAGGTGGCGGATGAACCAGGCCTGCTGCTCCTGCTGGGGCGTCTCGAACAGCAGGTTGTCGAGCGGGATCTCGTGCACGATCTCGTCGATCAGGCCGCTTCGCACCTCGCCGCTGGCGCGGAAGATGCCGGCCGTGCCGGTCTCGCGGGCCTCGGTGATCACCTTCCACGCCCCCGCCTCGATCTCCTCGCGGATCCAGGCCACCCACTGGTAGGGCGCGAAGATCTGATCCTGGTCCTTCGAGCCGACCTCGCTCAGCACGACGAACTCCTCCGCCAGCGCGCTGATCAGGGCTTGCTTGCTCTCGCGCTCCATCCGCAGCGTGCCGTCCGAGACCTCGACGTGGGTGAAGCCGTGGCCGCGCGTCCAGCGCTTGAACTCCTCCACGCGTCCCCGCGCCACCGCCGCCTCGAGCAGCGTGCCGCCGCACATCACCGGCGTGTCATATGACTGGTACAGCTTCACCTTCTCGGCCAGGTTGCGGGTCACGTACGACGTGCCCCAACCGAGCTTGACGATGTCCACGAACTCGCCCGCCATCTCGAACATGCCCTCGACCTCGCCCAGCGTCATGCCCTTGTCGATGACGTGCGTGAGCCCCCGCTCGCGCGGCTTGGAGGGGCGCATCGGCAATCCCAGGAAGTCTTCGACCATCGCCTAGAGCCTTTCGTAGATCGACTGCTCGAGCCGCCTACGCGCCTCGGCCTGGACGTTCTCGTAGAGCGATTCGCCGTGGCTGTCCATGCCCACGATCAGGGGGCCGAAGTCGCGCACCCGGAACCGCCACAGGCACTCCGGCATCAGATCCTCCCACTCCACCTGTTCGATCTCCTCGATCTGGGTCGTCTCCAGCGCCGCGGCGCCGCCAACGACGGAAAGGTAGACGCCACCGTGCTCTCGAAGCGGCGAGAGCGCCTCCGGCAGCAGTCCGCCCTTGCCCATGATCGCCCGTGCATGGTGGTCGCGCAGCAGCCCCTCGGTGAAGCGGCTCATGCGGGCGCTGGTGGTGGTGCCGATGCTGAGCGGCTCGTAGCGGCCGCCGCCCAGGCTGCGCACGCCGGGTGCGGTGTGCAGCAGCGCCGCACCCTCGAGCGACATCGGCGGCGCGACGCCCTGGTCGAAGATGCGGATCTGGGTGGCATCGCGGATCCCGATCACGTGGCCCTGCACGGTGACGGTGTCGCCGGCGTGCAGCCCTCGCACCGTCGGCTCGTCGGTCGGGAAGGCGATCTCGTGATGGGCCATCCGTCAGGCGTCCCTGTCGTACTCGACGGCTCCGCCGGCGGCGATGTGGGCGCTGGCGCGGCGTGCCGCCCAGCACTGGTAGTTGACGGCGACCGGGTTGAGGGTGATGTGGGTGTGGGCCTGCTCGGCGTGGACGGCGAGCACGGTGGTGTCACCGCCCAGGCCCATCGGGCCGATGCCGGTCTCGTTCAGCAGCGCGAACAGCTCGTGCTCCAGCGCCGCCACGTCCGGATCGGCGTTATGGGTGCCGACCGGGCGTGCGATCGCCTGCTTGGCCAGCTGGACGGCCAGGTCGGCCGAGCCACCGATACCGACCCCGACGATGCCCGGCGGGCAGGGCTTGCCGCCCGCCTCAACGATCGAGTCGAGCACGAACCGCTTGATCGCGGGCACGCCGTCGGCAGGCGTCAGCATGCGCAGGAAGCTCATGTTCTCGGAGCCGGAGCCCTTGGGCACGCACTTCACGTCCATCTCGTCCCAGTCGGGCACGAACTCCCAGTGGATGTGCGGGATGCGGTGCCCGGTGTTGTCGCCGGTCGGCTCGCGGGTGAGCGTGTGCACGGTATTCGAGCGCAGCGGGTGCTCGAGCGTCGCCCGCCGCGTGCCCTCGCGAAGCGCCCGCTCGACGCGGGCGGGATGGAGCGGGAAGCGCTCGCCCAGCCGCACATAGAACACCGCCAGCCCGGCGTCCTGGCAGACCAGGCTGTCGCCCTGGTCAGCGATCGCGACGTTCGCATCGATCGTCTCCAGGATCCGCCTGCCGACCGGGTGCGTCTCGCTCTGGGTGGCGGCATGCAGGGCATCGCGGAGATCCTGGGGGATGTCCTTCAGCGCCCACACGTAGAGGTGGGCCGCGGCATCCTCGACGACCTGTTCGAGCTGCGTGATGGTGGTGCCGGTGGCCATCAATGGGCCGCCAGCGCGGCCGAGCGTCCGGCGCGCCGGCCGAACACCGCGCAGTCGAGCAGCGAGTTGCCCATCATCCGGTTTCGGCCGTGCACGCCGCCGGTGATCTCACCGGCGGCGAACAGTCCCTCGACGGTGGTTCGGCCGTCGCGGTCGATCCGCAGCCCGCCGTTCTGGTAGTGCAGCACCGGGTAGGTGGGGATCGGCTCGGCCAGCGGGTCGATGCCGGCGCTTCGGTAGCGGCGCAGCATGCTCGGTAGCACCTGGACGGCCACGGCAGGGTCGATGCGGGTGGTGTCGAGCAGCACCGCCGGGCGGCCGTCGGACGTGGTCAGCCCGCGCCCCTCGTCGCACTCGCGCACGATTGCTTCGGTCACCACGTCGCGGGCGGCCAGCTCGTCGACGAACCGGTCGCCGGCGGCGTTCACGAGCAGCGCCCCGTAGCTTCGGGTCGTCTCTGGGATCGAGTAGCCCTGCAGCGCGGGCGGCCAGACGCCGCCGGTGGGGTGGCGCTGGAGCGAGTCGTGGTCGCGGACGGCGGCTCCGATCGAGTCGGCCATCGCTGCCACCTCGCCGGTGGCACCGGGCTGGTTCGTGGTGAGCACGCCGCGGTGCGCGGCTTCGGCGAAGCAGCGGCCGCCGGCCGCGAGCACCACCGTGCCGGCGTCGATCGTGCTGCGCTCGCCCTCGCGCTCGACGACGGCGGCGAAGCGGCCACCGGCCACGGTCAGCTCGACCAGAGGGGTGTGGGCGAACAGCTCCACTCCTTTCGCCCCCAGCGCGGCGCGAAGCGCGCGGGCGATCTCCTGGCCGGTGCGGTCTCCGGCCTGAAGCAGGCGAGCAGCCGTGGCGCCGCCGCAGCGTGCCAGCCGGTAGGACTCGCCGGCGCGGGAGAACGGGACTCCCAGCTGCTCCAGCCAGGCGACCGCCTCGGGCGCCTCGCCGGTCAGCACCGACACCAGCTCCGGATCGGCGGTGTGGTGCGATGACCGATCGACGTCCTCGGCGTGGCGGTCGGGCGAGTCGCCTTCGCCGACCGCGGCCTGGATGCCGCCCTGGGCCTTGCCGGTGTTGCAGGAAGCGGGGGAACCCTTGGTGATCAGGACGACGTGCGCGCCGGCCCGACGGGCCGACCAGGCGGCGGCCAGGCCGGCGGCGCCGGTTCCGACCACGAGCACGTCGGCTGTGCGGGGAAGGGTCACGAGGCCGCGAATTCTACAGAAGCATCGCTAATCTCCGAAATAAGCTTTGCTTATCTCGGTGATGGCGGCGATGTCGCCTTGGGCCGGCCGCCACGGCAGCACCAGCGGATCCCCGTCATAGCGCGGGATCACATGCACGTGGTAGTGAAACACGGTCTGCCAGGCGGCGGCGCCGTTCGACTGCATGACCGTCACGCCGTCGGCGCCGAGCCCGCGAACGGCGCGGCCAGCCAACTCCTTGGCGACCGTCGCGCAGCGGGCCAGGTCGAGGTCGCCGATGTCATGGATGTCATCGGCGTGACGGCGCGGGATCACCAGCGCGTGGCCACGGGTGGCGGGATTGATGTCCATGATCGCGATCGTGTGCTCGTCCTCGAACACGCGGATCGACGGCAGTGACCCCTCGACGATCTTGCAGAACACACAGTCCGGCATCGCCCAATGCTACCGGCGCGCGATCCGCCTCGTAGAGCTCATCACGACCTCCGAGCGGACTCCATCCGGTCCGCGAGCACGGCGGCCAGATCCGCGGTGGTGGGCGATCCCGACATCGTCTCTGTCTCGTCGAAGGGTTGTCGTACGTCGAACAAGATCATCCCGGACGTGGCATCGCCGACCCGCACGAAGATGTAATCCAGGTACGCCGGGATCGTCTGGGCTGGCCCCGTCACGTCGATCGTCAGCCGTATGCCGGTCGATTCGTCGCCCACGTTTGCGACCGGCAGATTCCCGGCGCCGGTCACGTCGAATCTGATTCCGGCATCGGCGTCCCGTTTCTGCTCGTCGTTGAAAGCGCGTCTCACGCATGCGACCACTGCATCGTCACGCAGCCGCGCAAACCACGTTCTAGCTTGATCCTCGCTCTCAAACACGGTGGCCTGGCTCTGCATGTGGATGTCGTAGCCCGCGTCGGTACGTGCCAAGACGTCGGAGAAGGCTCGACCGCTCTCGGTCAGGCCGCTGCCATCGACGCAGCGGGCATCGCGATTCCGCTCCGCATCGTCCGGCGTCGACGTCCAGGCTGCTGGGAGGTCTGCGCTGGTGATCACCATCGCCTCGGCGCGCGCCTGGTCGGACGGGTCGATCGCGGTCGCCATGCTGGTGAACGAGTGGTTGGCGGCCCCCGAGCCGCCTCCACCGGCGCCGAGTACCAGAACGCCGGTGACACACATCAGCACTGTCGAATTCATAGCTCTCATCGGGACGCTCCTCGATCGGAATGACATGCGTCCATCGTGGCCGGCCAAGCCGCTCACCGCCTCGGGTGAACCCCTTTTCCAACCGTCACAGACCCGTCACAGCCATCGCACGCCCGGCTCATGAGTGTTTGACTCACAATAATTGGGGTGAGGGGGTGGTTCGGCCCAACCAGGCGGGTGAGATGTCACGAAGTGGTGGCGAAATGCCAGCGGCCGCTTCATGAGTGTTTGACACCCATGAGGTGAGTGTTACCGGGCTGTTGCGCGGGCGTGACTGGCCCCCGGGGCGGGGTGGGCCGGTAGCATTGACCGCATGCATGTGCTGATCACCGGCGGCGCCGGGTTCATCGGATCTCACCTCGGCGATGCGCTGCTGGCCGGAGGTCACACCGTCCGCGCGCTCGACAACCTCGATCCCCAGGTGCATCCCGGCGGCGCTCGGCCGGGCTACCTCGATCCCGCCATCGAGCTGCACGTCGGCGACGTGCGCGATCACGACGCCGTCGGCAAGGCGCTCGACGGCGTCGATCACGTCGTCCACTTCGCCGCCGCCGTCGGGGTCGGCCAGTCGATGTACGAAATCGAGCGCTACACGTCGATCAACTCGATCGGCGCGGCCGTCGTCCTCGAGGAGATCGCCAAGCGCCGCGACCAGCTGGCCCGCGTGCTGGTCGCATCATCGATGTCGATCTACGGCGAGGGACGCTACCGCTGCCCGGAGCACGGCCTGCTGGCGCCCCAGGTGCGAAGCGACGCGCAGCTCGACGCCCGCGACTGGGAGCTCCGCTGCCCGACCTGCCAGAAGCCGCTGGAGCCGCTTCCCACCGGTGAGGACAAGCCGATCCAGCCGATGTCGATCTACGCCGTCAACAAGCGCGACCACGAGGAGATGTTCCTCTCGATCGGGCGCGCGCACCGGTTGCCGACCGTGGCCATGCGCTTCTTCAACGTGTACGGCGATCGTCAGGCGCTCTCCAACCCCTACACCGGTGTGGCCGCGATCTTCGGCGGCCGGCTGCTGAACGACAACCGGCCGCTGGTGTTCGAGGACGGCCATCAGAGCCGCGATTTCATCCATGTCTCCGACATCGCGGCAGG
>JAWVDZ010000313.1:0-2809 GCA_033856955.1 Gaiellales bacterium | reverse complement strand
AGGATCTGGCCGCCGCCCTGGGCCTGATCCATGAACCAGGGCCGGCCGGCCACCGGCCCGTAGTTTCGGCCCAGCAGCATGCCGACCGTCTGTCCGGCCAGCGCCTCGCGCACCTCGTCCAGCAGCTCGGTGGCATGCCACTGGTAGCCGACGACGCAGATGCCCGGCCCCTCCCGTGCTGCGCGGACGATCGCCTCGGCGTCGTCCATCGTGCGCGCGATCGGCTTCTCGAGGTAGACGTGGATGCCGGCCGCCAGCGCCGCCACCGCCGGGTCGCGGTGGTGAAGCGGCGGCGTGCACACCCACAGCACGTCCAGCCGTTCGCGCTCCAGCATCTCCTCCCAGCGCGCGTAGGCATGCGCGCCGCGCGGCCCGGCGATCGCATTCGCCCGGTCGAGGTCGATGTCAGCCGCGGCAACAAGCTCGATGCCGGTGGCCGCGTCGATCGCCGGAACGTGGACGCGGGCGATCCAGCCGCCCCCGATGATGCCGGCGCGAAGCATGCCGCTCACGGCAGCTCGAGCAGCAGCTTGCCGAGCTTGCCGGGAGCGCGCACGGCGTCCAGCGCCTCGCCGACCTGCTCGAGCGGGAACGTGCGGTCGACCACGGGATGGATCGTTCCCGACGCCAGGTACGGCACGATGCGGGCCGCGAACGCCTGCGTCAGCTGCGCCTTCTGCTCGGGCGGGCGGGTTCGAAGCGTCGTCCCCATCAGGTGCGCGCGCTTGGTCATCAGGTCACGCAGCACGATCGTGGCCTCCTCGCCCGGCTTCGCCGCCACCAGCACCAGCCGCCCGCCCCGGGCGAGCGCATCGATGTTGCCCGCCATGTGCGGCCCGCCCACCAGCTCCAGGATCACGTCCGCGCCGCCCAGCCGCTTGACGCGCGCGAAGGCGTCGTCGGCGCCCATCGCCTCGGCGCCGAGCGCCGACACCGCCGGCCGGTGCTGCTCGCTGCGGACGCTTGCCACCACGCGCGCGCCCATCACCCGGGCGATCTGGACGGCCGCCGTGCCCACTCCTCCGCTGGCGCCGTTCACGAGCACCGTATCGCCCGCGCTCAGTCCTGCCTGCAGCACGAGCGCATCGAATGCGGTCAGGAAGACCTCGGGAACGGCGGCGGCGGGGGCATCGTCGAGCGAGTCGGGCACGCTCGCCAGCTCCCGCTCGGCTGCCACCACCCGTGTCGCCAGTCCGCCACCGCCGACCAGGCCGAACGCGCGGTCGCCGGCCTTGAACGCCGTCACGGCCTCGCCCACCTCGACAACGGTGCCGGCCACCTCCATGCCGGGGATGTCCGCCGGCCAGCCGGGCGGCACCGGATGGCGCCCCTCGCGCTGCAGCACGTCTGCCGGATTGATGCCTGCGAAGGCGGGCGCGATCACGACCTCGAACTTGCCGGGGGATGGATCGGGACGGTCCTCGACCGCCACCACCTCCGGCCCGCCGACGCCGTTGAAGACCACGCACCTCATGGCGCCGGATACCTCTCGAGCCACCAGTGGGCGATGTCGCAGCGGCGCATGAAGGCCACCCCGGGGAGCGACTGCGCGTGCTCGATGAACTGCCGCAGGGCGGACGCGCGGGCCGCCTGCCCGCTCCAGCGCGCGTGCACGGCAACCGTCATCATGGTGCGCCGCTCCTCGCCCTCCCGCAGCAGCTCGTCGAGGCCCATCACGGTCGTCTCGAGGAAGTCGCGCGGGCTTGCGAAGCCGGGGGTCATCAGGAAGCGCGAGTCGTTGTAGGTCTTCGAGTACGGCACCACCAGCATCGCATCCGAGCCCGACGACTCGTAATAGGGCACGTCGTCGGCGGAGCCCTCCGAGTGGTACTCGAAGCCGCCCAGCTCGAGCAGCAGACCGCGCGTGTTCTCACTCGGCCAGCCGCGCGAGTTCCAGCCGATCGGTGGGCTGCCGAGCACACGCTGGTAGGTCTCGATGGCGCGTGCGATCTGCGCCTTCTCCTCCTCCCGCGAAAGCGTCCAGGCCTCTGTCCAGCGCCAGCCGTGGCCCATCAGATCGTGCTCGTGCTCGCGCATCCACTCGGCCACGGCCGGGTTCAGCTCGAGCGCCACGGCGGTGCCGGAGACGGTGACCGGCACGCCGGCACGGTCGAAGATGCGAGCCAGCCGCCAGACGCCGGCCCGGCTGCCGTACTCGTAGTGCGACTCGGTGCCGGGGTCGCGCTGGGGCGGCTGAACGCCCGGATCGGCGTACTCCCCCCATCCGTCGTTGCGGTCGTCACCCCACATCACGGAGTACTCCGAGCCCTCCTCGTAGACGAGCACCAGGTTGACGACCACCTTGGCGCCGCCCGGCCACTCGAACGGCGGCGGCGTCCGGCCGTAGCCGACCAGGTCGCGAGCGCGCACGCCGTCCGGGATCACGCCCTCACCGCCCCGGCTCTCGCATCAGCCGGCCGCGACGTCCGCGGTCACATGCAGCGCGACGCGTCCCGCGATCGCCTGGCAGACCGGGCAGTGGGCCTCGGCGTCGGCGATCAGCTCCCGCACCTTGGCCTCGGGCGCCGGCGACGAGACGCTGGTGTGCAGCGTGGCCTCCGACAGGTGATGATGGAAGCCGTCGCCCCACGCCAGCCGCGTCGAGACGGTCGTCTCGATCTCGCCCAGCTCCACCCCCTGCGCGCGCGCCATCCCGGTCAGGGTCGAGGTGAAGCAGTTGGCCAGCGCGGCCGCGAACAGCTCCTCGGGATTCGACTGCCCGCCGGGTCCACCCAGCTCGGCCTGCGTCGCCGTGTCCACCTCGAGCGCGCCCGAGGTGCCCTCGATGCGACCGTGAAAACCGCTCCAC
>JAWVDZ010000312.1:0-4299 GCA_033856955.1 Gaiellales bacterium | reverse complement strand
AGCGGCTGTGGGCCGACGCCGTGCAGCACCTGTCCCGCAAGCTGGGCCGCGTGACGCCGCTCGACCCGGCCGACATCTCCGACGACCGCTGCGTCGCGATCGGCCAACTCGAAACCTGGGCAGGCAGCGAGGCGAGCTCGTGGCGGATCGAGCTGGCGCGCTACTACGAGGAGCACATTCCGGTCTACGTCCGGCCCGATCCGGCGCTCAACTCGGTGGTGCGCCAGCTGGCGGCGTCCGGCATGCGGCTTGCCGCCTGGTCGCCGGGCCCGCCCGAGGTGGGCGTGATCGTGACGCACTTTCTGGGGCTTGCCCGGCGGCTGGAGCTGGAGCGGGTCGAGGCCAGCCATCACGGCCCCGTCTCGCTGATCGAGGAGATGGGGCTCGAGCCGGCTGACGCGCTGGTCGTTACGGCCTCGCCACATGTCGTCGCGGAGGCCAAGCACGCCGGGGCGGCCACCGCGGGCGCGCTGTGGACGGGTGGCTCCCGCGAGGAGCTGCTGGCTGTGCTGCCGACCTACCTGGCGGAGTCGCCGGACGAGCTGCTGACGCTGGCCGCCGCCTGATCAGGCGTCGATGACGATCGCGCCCTCGCCGGCCGCCGCCAGCACCGTCGGTGTCGCGCCGGTCAGCAACGAGAGCGCCTTTCGCACGCCGAGCTCGGAGCCCTGCAGGCACCAGACGAGCACCGACGGCCCGGCACCCGAGAGCGTCACGCCGTAGACCTCGTCCCGGCCGCGCACGACGTCGCGCACCGCCGCCAGCAGCGGCACCAGCGACGCGCGGTATGGCTGGTGCAGGCGGTCGTCCAGGGCGTCGCGCAGCAGCTCGCAGTCGCCGGAGCCGATTGCCGCCACCAGCAGGGCGGCCCGCGCGGCCGTGTACACGGCGTCGGCGTGCGGCACCTGCGCCGGCAGAGCGGCCCGTGCCTCGGCCGTCGAGAGCCGCCCCTCCGGCACCACCGCGACGAACGCGACGTCCGGCTCGCCAAAGCCGATCGCCGAGACACCATCCTCGTTCGACCAGGCCAGGGTGAGGCCGCCGTTGAGCGCCGCGGCGACGTTGTCGGGGTGGCCCTCGATCTCGGCTGCCAGCGCCAGCAGATCGCTCTCCTCGCCGCCCGTCCAGGCTTGGGCGGCGACCAGGCCAGCCGCGATCGTGGCGGCGCTCGAGCCCAGGCCGCGCGCGAACGGCACCCGGTTGGTCATCGTGAACTCGAGCCCGGCGGAATCCGCCCCGCCCCGCTGGAAGGCTCGCAGGAACAGGTTCTGGGCGTCCGCCGGCGCCTCACCGGCGCCCTCGCCGGAGATCCGCACCACCGGCTCGGCGGTCGTGCCGCGCCTGATCTCGACCTCGTTTCGCAGCTCAAGCGCGAGCGCCAGGCAGTCGAACCCCGGCCCCAGGTTGGCGGACGACGCCGGCGCGCTCACGCGCAGCGCATCAGACACCGACCGGCTCCGGATCGAACGCCAGCCGCTCCAGCCGGTCGATGGCGGGCGGACAGCGCAGGATCTCGGCTCCCTCCTGGCCGGCAGTATCTGGATCCTTGAGACCGTGGCCGGTGAGCACGCAGACGACCTGCGCGCCCGGCTCCACCAGCCCGTCGCCGACTGCCGCCAGCAGCGCTGCCACCGAGGCCGCCGAGGCCGGCTCGCAGAACACGCCCTCCTCCTGAGCGAGCATCCGGTAGGCCGAGAGGATGCCCTCGTCGTCGATCGCCCGGATGCCGCCGCCGGACTCGTCAACCGCGGCCAGAGCCTCGCCCAGCCGGGCCGGGTTGCCGATCCGGATCGCGGTCGCGACGGTGAAGGGGTTGGCGACCGGCGCACGCGTGATCAGCGGCGCGGCACCGGCGGCCTGCCCGGCCAGCATCCGCGGCGCGGCGCCCATCTCGCCGAAGCCCTTCCAGTAGGCCGTGATGTTGCCGCCGTTTCCGACCGGCAGCGCCAGCCAGTCGGGGGCGCCGCCCAGCTGTTCCAGCACCTCGAAGGCGGCCGTTTTCTGTCCCTCCAGGCGGAACGGATTGATCGAGTTGAGCAGCGCCACCGGCCGCCGCTCGACCAGCTCGCGCACCAGGCCGAGGGCGTCGTCGAAGCTGCCCTGGACGGCGATCACGCGAGCTCCGCAGATCTGGGCCTGGGCCAGCTTCCCGCGAGCGATCGCACCCTCCGGCAGCACCACCGCCAGCTTGATCCCGGCACGCCCGCAGTAGGCGGCCGCCGAGGCCGAGGTGTTGCCCGTGGAGGCGCACACGGCCTCGGTGGCGCCCTCCTCGAGCGCCTTGGAGACGGCCACCGTCATCCCCCGGTCCTTGAACGAGCCGGTCGGGTTGAGGCCCTCGTACTTGAGGAACACGTCGATCCCCAGCCGGTCCGAGATGCGCGGCGCGTGCACCAGCGGCGTCGAGCCCTCGCCCAGCGAGATGATGGGAGTCCGGTCGCTGACCGGAAGCCGGTCCCGATAACGCTCGATCAGGCCGGCCGTGAGCAACGTGTCAGACGGGCATCAGCTGGGTCTTGAGCTCATCCTCGACGTCGGGCTCAAGGATCGCCATCACCAGGTCGCCGGGCGCAAGCTGGGTGTCGCCGATCGCGATCTCGGCGCGGCCGTCGCGCGTGACCGAGATCAGCCGCGACCGGCTGGGCAAGTTCAGCTCGCGTACGAACTTGCCCGCCGCGGGCGAGGCGGCGCCGATCGCGAACTCGACGATCTCCAGGTTCTCGCGCTTGAGGTCGATCAGCGTGACCAGCTCGTGCTGGGGCAGCTCGTGCTCGATCAGGGCCAGGATGGTGGCCGTCGCCGACACCGTCAGCGTGATCCCAACCATGTCGAAGTGCACCTGGTTGCGCGGGTCGTTGACGCGCGCGATCACCTTCGGCACGCCGTACTTCTCCTTCGCCACCTGGCAGACGATGATGTTGTCCTCGTCGTCGCCGGTGACGGCGACCACCAGGTCGGCGCGCTCGATACCGGCCCGCTCGAGCACGAACAGCTCGGTGGCGTCGCCCGGCCGCACGACGTGCTCGAAGCGCTCCTCGAGCAGCGCATAGCGCTCGCGGTCGCCCTCGATCAGGGTCACCTCGTGGCCCATGTGCATCAGCGTTGAGGTGAGGTTGCTGCCCACCTTGCCGCCTCCGACGATCAGGATGTACACGGCTAGGCGACCCGGCCCGGAGTGGCGCAGATGGCCTGGGTGACGACGTCGATCGCGCCCGAGGTGGGACAGACGGTCTGCAGGCCCTGGGCGGCGTAGAAGGCGGCGCGGCCGGGGTCGAGCACGCGCGTGACGACGCAGGGGCAGCCAAAGCGGGTGCGCGCGACCTGGGCGATGACGATGTTCGTGTTGTCGCCATCGGTCGAGACGACCACCGCGTCGGCGGTCTCGATGCCCCCCTCGACCAGCACCTCGGTATCGAGCCCGTGACCCTGGATGAAGCGACCTGGCCACGACTCCGGCAGCCGCTGGAGCGCCTCGCCGTCCTCGTCGATCACCGTCACGTCATGGCCGTCCGCAGCCATGTTGGTGGCGATCGCGGAGCCGACCCTTCCGCAGCCGACGATAAGCAGTTTCATACGGTTAGCGTACAACGTCGCACAAGCGGGTGCGACGGCCCTGGGGCGAGGGTTTGGGTATCGTGCCGCCCCGTGGCGACGCCGGCACCCATCAAGATCGGACTGCTTGGTTTCGGCACCGTCGGCTCGGCCGTCCACCGGCTGCTGACCGAGAGCAGCGAGGCGATCGGGCGGGTCACCGGCCATCCCGTCGAGGTGGCGGCGGCACTCGTGCGCGACCCCTCGCGACATCCCGACGCCCCCGAAGGGCTGCTCACCACCGACTTCGCGCGGCTGCGCGACGATCCCGAGATCTCGGTGGTGGCGGAGGTGATGGGCGGCATCGATCCCACCCGCGAACACGTGCTGGCGCTTCTGGGCGCCGGCAAGTCGGTGGTCTCGGCCAACAAGCAGCTGCTCTCGCGGCACGGCGACCAGCTGTTCGGCGCGGCCGAGGCCAACCGCGTGCAGCTGCGTTTCGAGGCCAGCGTGTGCGCGGCGATCCCGGTCGTGAAGGTGCTGCGCGAGTCGATGATCGTGACAAACGTGCACCGCATCGACGGCATCGTCAACGGCACCACCAACTTCATCCTCAGCCGCATGATCGATAGCGGGTCGCCGTACGCGGAGGCTCTTGCCGAAGCCCAGGCGCTGGGCTATGCAGAGGCCGATCCGACCGAGGACGTGACGGGTGCAGACGCGGCCGCCAAGATCGCGATCCTGGCCTCGATTGCGTTCCACACCCGG
>JAWVDZ010000311.1:0-4531 GCA_033856955.1 Gaiellales bacterium | reverse complement strand
CTTCTACGGCAACGAGTGCAACATCGATCCCCACCGCGTCAGCTGGCGGCGGGCGGTCGACATGAACGATCGCAACCTGCGCAACATCGTCACCGGCCTGGGCGGGCCAACGCATGGCATCCCGCGCGAGACCGGCTTTGACATCGTGGCTGCCTCCGAGGTGATGGCGATCATGGGCATGGCCACCTCGCTGCAGGACCTCCGCCGCCGGGTGGGCGGGATCACGGTCGGCTACGACACAGACGGCGGGCCGGTCACGGCCGAGCAGATGGGCTGCGCCGGCGCCATGACGGTGCTGCTGAAGGACGCGCTGAAGCCGAACCTGATCCAGACGCTGGAGGGCCAGCCCTGCTTCATGCACATCGGCCCGTTCGGCAACATCGCCCACGGCAACAGCTCGATCGTGGCCGACCTGGCCGGCCGCAAGCTGGGCGACTACCTGATCACCGAGGCCGGCTTCGGCAGCGACCTGGGCATGGAGAAGTTCATGGACATCGTCTGCCGGGCGGGCGGCTTCGCGCCCAACGCGGTCGTGATCGTGGCCACGGCCAAGGCGCTCAAGCACCACGCCGGCCTGGCCGACGATCCGCGCAACTCCGCGTCCGACAACCTCAAGGCGATCGAGGAGGGCTCGGCCAACCTGGCGCGCCACATCCTCAACGCCAAGGAGTTCGGCGTTCCGTGCGTGGTGGCGGCCAACCGCTTCCCGGGCGACACCGATGAGGAGGTGGCGCTGGTTCAGAAGCTGGCGCTCGAGCACGGCGCCCACGCGGCGGTGCTGAACGAGGGCTTCTCGCGCGGCGGCGAGGGCGCGGCCGAGATGGCCGAGGCGGTCGCGGACGCGGCCGACCAGCCGAACTCGTTCGGCTTCGTCTACGACGATTCGGATCCGATCGACGTCAAGATCGAGAAGATCGCGACCCGCATCTACCGCGCCGAGGGCGTCGACTTCTCGCCCGTCTCGCGGCAGCGGATCGAGCAGTTCACGCGCGACGGTCTCACCGGCCTCTCGATCTGCATGGCCAAGACGCACCTCTCGCTGTCGGCCGATCCGGCGCTGGCCAACGCGCCCACCGGCTACCGCATCCCCGTGCGCGATATCCGGCCCTACACCGGTGCCGGCTTCCTGACCGCGCTCTGCGGCGACATCATGCAGATGCCCGGGCTTGGGAAGACGCCGGCCGGTTTCAACGTCGATATCGACAAGGATGGCAAGACGATCGGTCTCTTCTAACCCCCTCATCGACGATCCGTACCTCACATCCACGGTTGCCGACCTGCTCGACGATCTCGCCGAACGCACGCCGGCGCCCGGTGGAGGAGCGGCCTGCGCGCTGACCTGTGCGATGGGCGCGGCGCTGGTGGAGATGGCGACCTCGTTCGGGTCGGCGCAGGGACTGGAGGCGGTCCGCGACCGTGCGCATGAGATCCGGACCGAGGTGTCGGGCCTCGCGTCCGCCGACGGCCGAGCCTACGGCAGCGTGCTGGAGGCGCTTCGGATGGAAGCCGGCGAGGAGCGCGCCCACTGCTTGGACGACGCGGTGGCGGGGGCGATCGGCGTGCCGATGCGGGTGCTCGAGCTGGCTGCCGAGGTGGCGATGCTGGCCGCCGACGTCGCCGAGACCGGCAACCGGAACCTGGAGGGAGACGCCCTGGCCGGCTCGCTGCTGGCCGAGGCGGCTGCCCGCAGCGCCGCCACCCTCGCGCAGCTGAACGCGAGCATGCTCTCCCGCCACGCGATCGCCGATGCGCACCTCGAGCGGCTGCGCCCGGCGCTTGCGAAGGCGACGCGCGCGCGAGAGCGCGCCGTCACGGCATACGCGCACATGTAGGTCGACGAGAGCTTGACTTCGGCCGTGATCCCACGTGAGGAGTACGCAGCGCTGGAGCACTGCGTGTACCTGAACCAGGCATCGCTCGGCCTGGTTCCGCGTCGCTCAACGGAAGCGATGGTCGAGTTCCTTGTTGGGGTTGCCCAGTACGGCAACGTGCGGCTCTCGGACGCCGCCGAGGAGCGGATTCTGGATGACCTCCGCGAGGCCGCCGCTGGGCTGTTTGACGCACCTCTGCGATCGATAGCCGTGGTCGGAGGGGCGAGCGAGGCGCTCGGTCAGCTCGCGATCCTGACCGCGAAAGCCGGCGGCGAGGTCGTTCTTGTGGGGTCTGACTTTCCCAGCGTCACCTATCCCTGGCTTGTTGCGCGCGAGCGGGTCGGCATGGTGGTCAGGTGGGTCGAGGACGCTCCAGGAGAGGATCTCACGGCTGCGCTCGTGGACGGCATTCAGAGCGGCACCACCGCGGTCTGTTTCAGTGCCGTGCAGTTCGCGACCGGGACGCTGGTTGACGTCGGCGAGGTCGTTCGGCGTGCTCACGCGGTCGGGGCGCGTGTCATCGTCGACGTCACACAGATGGCGGGAGCGATGCCGGTGAGCATGCGCTCGTGGTCTGCCGACGTGCTCGTGTGCAGCGGGTACAAATGGCTGTCCACGCACGGCGGCGTCGCCCTGCTTGTGGTCGCCGACGAGCTGCTCCAGTACGTGCCGCCCCTCGTCGGCTGGAAGGGCACCCAGCACCCCTTCCAGTTCGACCCCACGACGCTGGCGCTCGCGTCAGGTGCGCGGCGGTTCGAGCTCTCGACGATCGCATACAGCTCGGCCACCGGCCTGAAAAGCTCAATCGAATTGTTGACCGGGGTCGGCTTTCCAGCCCTGGCCGAACACGCCGAAGCACTGGCGCGCGAGCTCGTTGCCGCGACGGCGCCCCACGGCTGGATGCCGTACCGAGATCTGGACGCCCGCGGGGCGAGTCACCACATCGTCTCGCTGCACCATCCAACGCTCGCCGCGCCCGCGATCCAGGCGCGGCTCGCTGAAGAGCGTCAGATCGTGGTCAGCTCGAGAGGCGACGGCATCCGCGTGTCCCTTCACGCCTACAACGACAGCTCTGACATCGGCGCGCTCGCCGACGCCCTGGCCGAAGCCGGCCGATAGCCGATCAGTTCTTGTCGCTCTGCGGTGGTGCCTGAGGCTGGGGCGCGTGCTTTGCCAGCAGCCGGAGCCGTCGCACACGCTCCCGCTCCCGGCGGGCTACGCCGAGCAGTTCCTCGTGCTCGTGCGGGATGTAGTCGCTGACGCCATCGCGCACGAGCGTGCTTGCCGGTTGCATATCGATCCGTCCTCTCGAATCGCTGCGGAGTGCAGGGTGGGAGAGCATACTCGTCAGCAGGCGGTTGTGCTGCCGAATTCTGATCGCGGCCCAAGCTCGGCCGGAGCAATCCGACAAGTCAGCGCTTCGGCTGCTGCAACCTCAGGCGCAACCGATCGAGTCCACGCTCGGTCGCGCCCAGCGCCACCGGCAGCAGCTCCTTGGCTCCCTGGCGTGGAAGCTCGGCCGGCCGTCTGCCGGACACCCGCAGCTTCGCCCACTCCCCGGCAACACGTCCCACCGTGCGGGTGGCGGACCGCCTGCTGGGGTCGAGCATCCAGACGGCCGAGGCCAGCGCCGTCTGCCGACCGAGGCGGCTGCGGCCCCAGGGGATCCGTGCCAGCAGCACCTCGGCGGCGAGCAGCTGGACGACCTCGCTCTGGGCGACCTGCGAGAGGCCGTCGATCGCCGTGCGGAGCTGGCGCGTGGAGTGACGGCGCTGCGCCATCCGGGCCGCGGCGAGCTCGTCGAGGCCTTCGACGTACTCGCTGGTGCCCCGCGACTCACCGACCGTGGTGATCATCCCCCGCCAGCGGCCACCGCTGGTCTCGAACAGCTCCAGCTCGAGCTTGCGGTCCGCGAACCAGCGGTGAATCGCTTGCAACTCCTCTGCGGGGTCAACCCAGCTCACACCGTGAACCATAGGCTACGGCGACGCTGTTCTCACATCCGCGTCTTGAACCACGCCACGATCCGCTCCATGCGATCCACCCGCCGGTCCGGCCGGGCGCTGGAGGACATCGAGTGGTCGCTCTCCGGGTAGAGCACGTACTCCACCTCCCGGCCGAGCATGCGAAGCGCGATGAACAGCTGCTCGTTGTCGGCCGGCGGACAGCGCAGGTCGCTCTCGCCCTGGAGTATCAGGAGCGGCGTGTGCACGTTCGCCACGTGCTTGAGCGGCGACTGGCGCCAGAGGGCCGCGACGCCCTCCGGCGTCATCGAATCGCCGAGTCCCTCCTGGCGGTTGTAGATGTAGCCGACGTCGCAGTGGGCGAAGGCGGACACCTGGTTCGTCACGCCGTTCGACGAGACGGCCGCCTTGAACCGGTCGCTCGTCCCCACCAACCAGTTGACCATGAAGCCGCCGTAGCTGTTGCCGTAGCAGCCCAGCCGCTTTGGATCGGCCAGACCCGCCTTGACCAGATGGTCGAGCACGGCGTGGCAGTCGGCGGCATCGGCCACGCCCCAGGCGCCGTTGAGGGCCGAGATCCACTCCCGGCCGGCGTCGAACGAGCCGCGGATGTTGGGCCGCACAACCCGGAAGCCCGCTCCCACAAGCATGTGATCGGCGGCATCGGCGCAGCGCGGCCAGGCCCACGTAGGACCG
>JAWVDZ010000310.1:0-2619 GCA_033856955.1 Gaiellales bacterium | reverse complement strand
CGGCAGTGTTCGCCGCTGTGGCGCTCGCGACCAATGGCGATCCGGCGATCGGCGGCGGCGACTACGTGTTCTTCGAGGCGGTCGCGGTGTTTCCGTGGCTGACCGGATACGCGATCAGCCGTCAGCGCGCACGCACCGGCGCGGCCGCACTGAGGGCGGCGCGAGCCGAAGCCGAGCGGCTGGCGGTGATCGAGGAGGAGCGGCGGCGGATCGCCCGTGAGCTGCACGACGTGGTCGCCCACGCGATCAGCGTGATCGTCGTCCAGGCGCGCGGCGGACGGCGCGTGCTGGACGACCATCCGGACCAGACCGCCGAGGCGTTCGGCCACATCGAGCGCACCGGTAGCGAGGCGCTGACGGAGATGCGCAGGCTGCTGTCGGTGCTGCGATCGCCGTCCCAGCCGGATATGGCCCCGCAGCCGTCGATCAGCGAGCTGAGCCGGCTGGCCGCACAGGTCAGCTCGTCCGGATTGCCGGTCGAGGTGCGGATCGAGGGGACACCGATCGATCTGCCACCGGGCGTCGATCTCTCTGCATACCGGATCGTGCAGGAGGCGCTGACCAACGCGCTCAAGCACGCCGGCCCCGCTCGGGCGCTGGTCATGGTGCGCTACACCGACGACGACCTCGAGCTCGAGATCCGCGACGACGGCGCCGGCGGCGGCTCGGCCGCGGGAGCTGTCGGTGGGCTGGCGGGCGTCCGCGAGCGGGTGGCCGTGTTCGGAGGCGAGATGGAGAGCGGGCCTCAGGATCAAGGCGGATACCTGCTCCGCGTCCGCCTTCCGCTGGGGACGCTGACGCGATGAGCATCCGGGTGCTCTTGGCCGACGACCAGCGCCTGGTGCGCGCGGGATTTCGCATGATCCTCTCGAGCGAGCCCGGGATCGAGGTCGTGGGCGAGGCCGAGGATGGCGCCGAGGCGGTCGAGCTGGCCCGAGAGCTTGGGCCCGACGTGGTGCTGATGGACGTGCGCATGCCGAGGATGAACGGCCTCGAGGCGACTCACGAGATCGTCAGCGACGAGGACTCGCCGCGGGTGCTGGTGCTCACAACCTTCGACCTGGACGAGTACGTCTACGGAGCGCTCCAGGCGGGTGCCAGCGGCTTCCTGCTCAAGGACGCGCCCGAGGATCAGCTGGTGGCGGCGATCAGGGTGGTGTCCGACGGTGGCTCGCTGTTCGCCCCCTCCGTCACGAGACGCCTGATCGAGTCGTTCGCGGGACGGGCACCGGCCGAACGCCCGGCGGCGCTGGACGAGCTGACGGCGCGCGAGGCGGAGGTACTGCGGCTGGTCGCGCGCGGCCTTTCCAATGCCGAGATCGCCGAGACGCTGGTCGTGACCGAGCACACGGTCAAGAGCCACGTCGCCCACGTGTTGATGAAGCTCGGCCTGCGCGATCGTGTGCAGGCCGTCGTGCTCGCCTATGAGTCCGGCTTGATCCGGCCCGGCGAGGGCGGCACGCCGTGACGCTTGAGCTGACGCCACTCGGCGGCAACTTCTCCGCGACGCGCGATGCGCTGCACCGTCTCGCCGTGTACGTGATCTCTCCAGCTCAGCGCATCACCAACGGCGAGATCATCCTGCGCTCGTCGCCGGGCGGCTTCGCGACGGCGATGCTGGCCGAGGGCGAGGTGCGCGTGGACGGCACCGACCTGGTGGTCGAGCGGGGAGGCGAGACGCGGCGAACGCCGATCACGACGCTGAACGAGACGGCCGCCTTCGTCGGCATCGAGCCGGACGTCGCCCAGCAGGACCAGTTCGACGTCCCGCCCCACGGAGATCTCGACCAGCAACTGCCCATCGACCCGGCCGCCGTCGCGAACCTGGCGGAGTGGTACACGTTCACGAGCGAACTGCTCGAGGCGCTGCGCGGCGAGGCGGGGCCGCAGGACGACGTCTCGCCGGTGCGGATCTGGCCGGAGCACTTCGACGTTGCAATCGATCTCGGCGATCAGGCCGCCGGCCGCCGCGGCACCTACGGCGGCTCGCCCGGCGACCGCCAGCACGACCAGCCCTACCTGTACGTCTCGGCGTGGGCGGGCCGGATCGACGAGTTCTTCGCAGATCCCGCGTTCGTGGGCGCCTCGCTGAAGCACGCCGAGATACTGGCGGGTGCCGACCCGGCCGCATTCCTGCGCGAGGGGCGGCGCCGGATCATGGAGCGATGAGCTGCGTCCGCCAGGTGCCAGGCACGGCCTGTCGGGCGTTGCTAGGCACGATTGCAGCCACCACGTCTTAGGGCTCGTGACTCAGGAGCCCGCCGAGCACCACTCCAAACACCAGGTGACCGGCGATCTCGTGCGCGACGACACGCGCGTTTCGGGCCAGCGGCGGCCAGCGCCCGCTTCGGACGTCCGGATGCAGCCGGTCGACGATCGTCATCGCGGGCCACAGCGCGGCGTTCTCGATCTGAGCGGCGATCACGGCCGCCCTGATGCCCCGCCCGCCGAGGCGGTCGAAGAGGATGCCGAAGGCGGCGCCGTTGGCCAGGTGCACAGCGAGCCCCACCGGCCTCCACGCTCGATCCGGGGCGAGCAGGCGCCCGACGAGCCGAACCTCGCTGTGAGGCGCGCCCAGCGTCCGGTGCAGGACGGGCTCCGCCAACACCCACGCGGCCG
>JAWVDZ010000309.1:0-3024 GCA_033856955.1 Gaiellales bacterium | reverse complement strand
CGATCTCGATGCCTCCCGCGGTTGTCAACATCAGCAACGGGCGCTTTGCGCCGCGGTCGAGGGTGATCGAGAAGTAGTACTCGCGGGCGATCTGGGACGCACTCTCGATCCACACCCGGCGGACGATGTGGCCCCTGATGTCCATGCCGATGATCGCGGCCGCCTCGCGCTCGGCGTCTTCCGGCCCGGCCGCCAGCTTGATGCCGCCCGCCTTGCCGCGGCCGCCGACCAGCACCTGGGCCTTGACGACCACCTCGCCGCCGATCTTCTGAGCCGCCCGTCGGGCCTCCGCCGGGGTTGTGGCGAGAGCGCCGTCGGAGACGGGAATGCCGAATCGCGAGAACAGCTGCTTGCCCTGGTACTCGTACAGATCCATGCCGGGGAGGAGTGTATCGGCGGCCGCCATGGCGGGCTGCCGCCAACCGGTCTACACCGCCCTTACATATCCATAACATAATCGCCGTTATTTCTTGACAAAGCCCGTGGACAATCGCCGAGGACGCTGCGAACGAACGTGCCCACACCTCGCAGCTACCTGCCTCCTCCGACGGCCCGCTTGCGGGTCGTCGGTCTTTAAGCGGGGCGATCGGGTCTATTCGACGACGGAGAACCCGAGCCCGGCGATCGCGGCCGCGATCTGGCCGGCATCCAGGCGAGCGGCGTCGTAGGTCACCTCGACCTCGTCGCCGATGTGCTCGGGTGTTACCGCCACCACGCCGTCCAGCGCTCCGACGGCGTCGCGCACGCGCCGCTCGCAGCCTCCGCAGAACATCCCGTGCACCTCGAGCGTCAGCGTCTCCACGGCCGACGGGCTACTGCTGCTTGGCCAGCTCGACCGCGGCCACGCTGGCGACGTAAGCGGCCACGTCCTGGGCGTCCTTGCCCTTCAAGAGGCCGGGCGGCATCGGGGTCGGATGCGCCTGCGGGAACCCGACCTCGATCTGCTCGCGCACGAGCGCCTCGAACGAGGTGTCGTCGAATCCGTTCAGCCGCGGCTGGAGGTAGGCGTCATCCAGGTTGGGACCGATCACGCCCTTGGTTCCGGCATCGGCCAGGGTGTGGCACGCCCCGCAGGTGGCGGTGAAGAGCGTCTTGCCGTGGGCGAGGTCGGCCTGGCCCGAGCCGGCCACGCCCGACTCGACCCCGCAGCCGGCGGCCAGGGTCGAACCGCCGAGCAGCGCGGCCAGCGCGAGGATTGCGAGCGGGCGTCCCACGGGCGCGAAGACTACCAACTCGGGCGGCGGCTCCGCGGGGGATATGCGCCGCGCCAGGTGACCGCCTCGGCGGCCAGCCGGGCGCCCAGCTCGAGCGCCGCCGGCTGGGCCAGACCCTCCGCCAGGCCGTACAGCAAGCCGGCCGCAAACGTGTCTCCGGCGCCGTAGCTGTCCACCGGCGAAGCCGGCGGCGGCGACGCGCGGTAGCCGGTGCCGCCGCGCACGCCGTCGGTGATGACAACGTGATCCGGCGGAGCCGCAAGCCGGCCGAGATCGAACCGCTCACCGCGGTCGCGAGCGCTTCCCACCAGCACGTCGGCACGAACGCCGCTCTCGGCCAGCACGTCGAACCGGCGGGCCGTGACGACCAGCACCCGCGCCCGCCGGGCCAGCCGCAGCGTGCGGGGATCGCCGCCGGTGAAGTAGACGCCGTCGCACCCGTCCAGCTCGTCCCACGGCAGCGGATCGTCGGCACTCGGGTGCAGGTTCTCACCGATCACGCAGATCGTCCGCTCGCCGTCCGGATCCCGCATCACCAGGCAGCGCGTGTGCGGCGCCGGGCGGGGGGCGGCAAGCACCCGGATGCCCAGCCCCTCGAGCGCCGCGACCACCGGCACGTCGTCGGCCGCGGCGGTGTAGAAGCTGACTCGCGCGCCCGCCCTGACCAGCGCGGCGGCGGTGACGGCGCCGCCCCCGGCCGGCTGGGTCAGCGGATCGGACAGGTGGACGATCTCGCCGGCCGCGGGGATGAACGGCGCGTCGGTGGGGGTGACCCCCTCGACGTGCCCGACCACGGCCAGATTCAGCATCCGGGGCAGCTTATCCGCGGCTATGTTCGCCGATCACGGATGAGCGGGCGGCGGGCGTGGGCGCACCCAGCGCCGCTGCGAGCGCCAGCGCTGAATCGTGCGCCGGCTGGGCGGCTCGGCAGCGCCGTAGTTTCCCGCCCCCACGCGCTCGGTCACCTGCGAGATCGGCACGCCGGCCGAGAACAACCGCTCGCACGCGACCCGTACCCGCGGCCACGCATACGACCCCGGCCGCCGCCGGGGCGGACGCGCCCGCAACGACGATAGGTGAGCATCCAGAGCGCGATGCCGAGACGCGGTCATGCAGCCGTTCGCATGCCAGATCCCGGACAACGTGACCACCACGTCCCGGCCCGAGCGCTGCGTCAGGAACTCCACGGACGCATGCCCCGCGCACAGCCACACCTCCACGCCATATCCGAAGCTCACGCGCTGCGTGCGACCGCGCGTCCGATCGACGCAGATCGCGCAAGGGTTCTGCTTTCCGATGTGACGAGCCTTGTAGAGGGTGGCGAGATGCATGCGGAGGGAGTCTGGCGGGTGGGGGGTCGGCCGTGGGTGACGGATTCATACGAATCGGCCACAAGGCTCAAACGGCACCCGCACACACTGCCAAGTGGCACCTCGAAGAGATGCGCGCCTGCTCCCCACACTGACAACCCCCACGCCCTTACCGAGAGAGAACCCGCTGCCCGACCGGCCACGAGCGACATGCCCAGAAAGCGTGAGCGGCCGCGGTCAGCCCCAGGAGAGCGTGTCGAGTTCCGCCTGGGCCCGTTTCACCTGGTCGTCGCTTGGACGCTGGGTGCCGAAGAAGACGCGGACGTCGAGAAGGTGCGCGTCGAGGCTGGTGAAGAGAACGTACTGCGGCACGTTCGCCGCCGGCTGTCCCTCCCAGCCGCGATCGTGGCGGAACTGGGTCAGCTGATACGGCATCGCCCGAGGCTTTGCCAGCGGCAGCGGCAGCGACGGTGGCGGACTCTGCGCCAGCCACCCGGATG
>JAWVDZ010000308.1:0-4112 GCA_033856955.1 Gaiellales bacterium | reverse complement strand
TTCTTCGACAGGTTCACTCCCCATTTCGACCAGCACGGCAACTTCACCGGCGCCACCGACCTGACCGGCGTCCTCTTCAGCAGGCGGACACTGGTCACCGTCGGCAAGAAGCTGTCCTCCGCGCAGATGACCGCGAGCGTGCCCGTCACCCGCTGCACGTACAACGCGTCCGGCCACCGGACCGGCTGCACACGGGCCGGCCGGATCACGGTCTCGCTCACGTTCACGGGCGTCGGCCCGACCGCGCGCGGCGGTTCGAACTACCACTTCCACTACCCGGGCGAGACCGTCACCGGCCACGTCTCGGGCACACAGCGCCAGGCCACGGTGAGCGGCGCGATCGGCGGCCGGCGCGTGGTCGCGCGCGACCTCGACCAGGCGACGATCGGACACCTCAAGGCGGGTGGCATCGACGTCTGCCACGCCTGCTGACGACGCGCCGGTAGGCATGAGCAGCGCCTCTCGGCACGGGTGTCATCGGTCCGGATAGCCTGAGCAGGTCACTCGCACAGGAGGAGTAGCCGTGTCCGCACGCGATCCAGGCGCCCAGCGGGCGCTCGCCGACCTCGCCCGATTCCCACTGCTGGAAGCCCTCTTCGGCCGGCGTTCGCGCCGGTTTCCAATGGGCGGAGAGATCCCGGACGGACCGCTGGCGTACCGATCAAGGCACGAGCACGTGCCGCTGTCCGAGCTGGAGACGCTGCTAATCCTGACCGCGATGGCGGGCACCACGGGATGGCACTACGGCATCACCCGCCACGCCCGCTACGCGCCCCACCTCGCAAACTACAGCGGCGCCGCCGCCGGCCGCACGTTCCCGTCGGCCGCGGGCTTCCACACCAGCGAGCTGTTCTACACCGACGACAGCGGCCTCTACTTCTTCCCCACCCGCGACGCCGGCGCGCTGGTGGATCCGGCCGTGGAGCGGGTGACGGCCGAGCTGATGATCGAGCGGCACCGTGAGCGGATCGTCAAGCTGACCGACCAGCGGCTGCACATCCCGCGCGAGGAGCCCTACCTGGAGGGGCACAACACGTGGATCGCGAACGAGCCCGGCTCGCTGCTGGCGATTCCCGTCGCCGACATCGCCCAGCACCACATCGCCAACATCTGCTTCTTCACCCAGAACGGCTTCTGCCTGTTCGACGACATCAACGGCCGCCCGATGCCCGGGCTGGAGCGGTTCGAGAGCCTGGTGGACACGTCCCAGCCGGTGCCGCTCTCGTTCGTCGAGCAGTACTCGCTGACCGAGGCCACCGCCGAGCTGATGGTGTCGAGCTACAACGGCGCGCTGCTGCTCCAGGCGATGGGCCTGGGGGGCTGGTCGTACGACGGCATCGAGCACATGGCGCTGCTGGGCGCCTCGGGCGAGGATGAGGTACCGGGACTCGGCTTCCGTTACGACAGCGATCCCCGCTGGGGGACGCCGAACCCGACCGGCCGCACCGACGGTACGTTCCACGCTTTTTGCCCGCCCCACTTCGCGACGATGGCCGAGGCGGTGGAAGCGTTCGCGCAGCGCAAGTTCGGCCGCGGAGGGCCCTTTCACCCCGACACGCCCGGGGCCTGGAGCGAGAGCTCTGCGATCCGCGCTTCCGCCCAGCCCTACTCCGAGGAGTTCAAGGCCTGCGTCACACGGCAGTGCGACTACACGCTCGAGACGTGGGGCAAGTTCCCCGGCACGGTGCCGAGCGTATGGGTGATGAACGTGCTCCAGGCCCAGCACATCGACCTCGACTTCTACGACCGCTTCTTCCGCGACGGCGCCGTGCTGGACACGCACCGAAGCCACTTTCAGGTCTGGCATCCATGAGCTTCAGGTGACCATCCCGAAGCGCGCGCAGTCTGTCGCCCCGAGATCGGTCGCGATCCCGTCGGCCTTGTCCGCCATGCCGAGCGCCGCGCCGTACAGGAATGCGGCGTTGCCGGCCCCGCCCTTGTCCAACTGCCGGACCGCGAGCGCGTGATAGATCGCGCTCTTGCGATACAGCGCGATCATCTTGGCGTACCGATCCGAATCCGCTCCCGGCGGCGGGCCGAGCGCCTCGAGTTGCGAACCGGCGGCGATGATCGCGAAGCCGTGCCGCTTGACGTGTGGCGCATCGAGCTTGTCGACCAGCACGTGAGAGCCGTCCGGCAACGCCCGGCGACAGATCGCGTTCGCCTTGTCGGCCCATCCCGAATCATCGGTCGTGGATTGCTGTTGCGTCGCCGTCGTTTGCTTCGTGCCTGACGACGGACTCGACTGGGCTCTCGCCGCGCCGCCACAACCACTTACGACGAGGCCTGCGAGAAGCAGGACGGGCAGCGCGGCAGATCTGGTGGACACGATTCACTCCCTCCATCGTTGACCACCCCATGGTCGGGCGGAGAGGAATGTGATCGCATCGGGGCAAACCCGATGCAGAAAGGCAGCCCTACCCTCCCTCGCCGAACGCCTCCCGTAGGCTCGAGAGGTCGTCGTCCTTGGCCGTCTCGGCCAGCCTGCGCAGCTCCTCCACGTCCCACGTCAGCTCGACGCGATCGAGCTCGTCGACCAGCTGCGCGGTGAACGCCCGCTCGGCAGCGACCGCGGCCAGCCGCTGCTCCTCCTCGAGCATCAGCAGCCGCGGCAGGATCTTGCGCAGTCCCTTCATGCGCGCCTCGCCGCCGGCCAGCTCGAGGTCGAGCGCGGTCAGCCGTGCGCGCAGTGCGCCCAGCGCCCGTTCCGGGCTGAGGTAGGCGATCAGCGAGAGTCCGGCGGAGTACGCCGCGGGGTCGCTGGGCTCGTGGGTGGCGAGCAGGTCGCCCAGCCAGGCGTCCAGCTCCTCGCGGCCGGCGTCGGTGATGGCGTAGACCGTCCGTTCCGGGCGCCGGCCCTCGCGGCTGATCTCGCCCACCTCGATCAGACCTGCGGCCGCGAGCCGGTCGATGGCGTGGTAGAGGCTGCGAGGAAGGCCCTTGACGTAGGACCTGTCGCGGAACCGGATCAGGCGCTGCATCTCGTAGGGATGGCGGGGACGCTCGGACAGCAGGCCGAGAGCGGTGATCGCAGTCAGGTCGGTGTGGAGCGGCCGAGGAGGCATCGTGATGCATTGTACCTATTGCGTCTTGCACTAATGCGTGTCCTGATGGGGGAACTGCCTCCCCAATCCGTGGTAGTGGGGGTTTAGAACCCATCGGCGCGTGCCGAGCACCAACGAACTAACATCGCAGGCGTCCTCGCCCGTCACGTCGCGCTCCCATTGCGGCCTCCATTCGACGGACATGCACGCCGACCGCCGCCCACCGGGTCGTGGACGGCCGCATTCCGTTCACGATCAAGGGGTCTTGGTTGTCTCGCATCCTCGCCATTCTGGCTGTGTTTTCGCTGTTCGTCGTCTGTGTGCCCACCGCCTATGCCACAAGCATGGGTTCGTCAGGCCTCGGCTCACCCACGCACATCGCGCCCGGAGGCGGTCCGGCCATGACGTCCTCGCCGCGGTTGGTCGAGGCGCGAGGGGCGGCGCTTGCGGCGTACCGTGGCGCCCTGCGCGCCGCCAGAACCGCGGGCTTCCGGCTGCACGCCGGGCCTGGTGTGATCGTACGCACCGCCAGCGTCGACCGGCTGCGGCAGGCGCGAACCAGGTGGCTAGGGCGCGAGCACCGCTACCAGCGGATCACCGGCCGGCGACACCTCGTCGTCCGCGCGGCGCTCGGGCAGCGCGGCGCCCCCTACGCCTGGGGCGGCGCCTCGCCGTCCGGCTTCGACTGCTCAGGGCTCGTGATGTGGGCATACGGCCGCGCCGGCATCAGCCTTCCCCACTCCACCTACGCGCTGATCGAGCTCGGTCGCGCGGTGTCGCGGCACGCGATGCAGCCCGGCGACCTGGTCTTCTCCGAGGGCGGCGGTCACGTCGGCATCTACATCGGCCATGGGTTGGTCGTGCACGCGCCGCACGCCGGCACGGTCGTGTCTGTGTCGCGCCTTGGCACGTGGTCGGTCATCGCGATACGACGCATCATCTGACCGGTTTCACCCGGACTGGTCGGCGAGCCAGCGGTCAATGGCCGCCTCGTCCCACAGGGTGCGTCCGCGGAAGTATGCGACCGGCGTTGGGAATCCGCTCTGCCGGGCATGGGCAGCCACATCA
>JAWVDZ010000307.1:0-8301 GCA_033856955.1 Gaiellales bacterium | reverse complement strand
CGCTGCACGAGCCGCGACTTGTACTCGCTGCGCTCCAGGCTTCCCCACGGCTCCAGCTCGACGGCCGTCTGCACCACCAGGACGCTGCGCAGGCGATCGCGGATCTGCTCGGCGAGCGCGGCGTCCGGCGCCTGGTCGCGGGCCAGCTCGACGCTGACCGGAAGGGGCGGCTGCTGCTTGACACCGCCGGCGCGCGGCTTGATCAGCACGCTGCCGCTCACTCTGGGTACGAACTGGCCCACCACCTCCCGCACGGCGGACGGAAAGACGTTCACGCCACGCACGATCAGCATGTCGTCGGTGCGGCCGACGCAGCGAATTCGCGGCCCGTTACGACCGCAGGAGCAGCGTCCCGACCGCACCTGGACGTGATCACGGGTGCGAAACCGAAGCAGCGGCGCCGCGCGGTGCCGCAGGTGTGACAACACCAGCTCGCCCTCCGCACCGTCCTCGAGCGGGGTCACCGCCCCGCTCTCGGGGTCGATCAGCTCGGCGTGCACGAATCCCCGCGCGCCCAGGTGCATGCCGTCCTGTGCTTCGCATTCGCCCCACAGCGAGACGCCGATGTCGCCGATGCCCATCGCCTCGGTGACCCGGGCTCCCCAGCCCCGCTCCAGCATCCGCCTGAAGGCGGGCTCGCCGCCGCCCGGCTCGCCGGCCACGAGAACGCGCTCGACGCTCGAGGCAGCCAGGTCGATGCCGCGGCCGGCCGCCCACTCGATCAGGTGAGCGGCATAGGACGGCGTCAGCACAGCCGCCTGCGGCCGAAGCCGCTCGATCGCCAGCACCAGCCGCTCGGTATTGCCGGTGCCGACCGGGATGTGGCAGAGGCCGATGCGCTCGAACGATGCCAGCGCCGCGCCGGCGACGAACGGGCCGGCGTTGTAGGTGGAGACGATCCGCTCGCCCCTGGCGATGCCGGAGGCGGCGTAGCTGCGCGCCGAGCCCGTGACCCAGTTCTCGAGATCGCCCGCGGTGAGCGGGATATAGCTCGGCGTCCCGGTCGTGCCGCTGGTGGAGTAGATGCGGACGATCTCGCCGGGCATGGCGCAGAGATGGCCGCCGACCGGGTTGTCCAGCGTGACGCTCGCCCGCAGCTCCTCCTTCTCGGTGAGCGGGAGCGCACCGATCTCGGCCAGTCCGCCCGCCTCCTGGGGCGAGCCGAATCCTGCTTCGCCGAGCTTTGTGCGGTAAAAGCCCGAGCGTTCGAACAGGTAAGCCAGCTGCTCGCGGTAGGCGGTGTCGTCAACCTCGAGCTGCTCCTCCCATGGCCGCGACTCGACCTCCGGCTCCAGCATCGATCCGATCACGGGCGGTACTCGACCGCCTCCTCCGCCTTCCCGGCCATCAGGAAGCCGACCGGCCGCTGCCGCTCCTCCGCCAGGTGAGCCAGAAGGCTTGCCGTGCGGGCCAGCAGCGGGATCGACTTGACCGTGGAGGAGCCAAAGCCGAGGTCGAGCAGAACGGCTGCGATCGGCATCGAGACGTTCATCGTCAGCGGCTTGCCCCAGACCTCGGCGACGGCGTTTCTGAACCGGCGCGCGAGCTCGACGTGCGGACCGCTCACACCGCGCTCGTCAGACAGCTCCAGGATCCGCTCGGCGCGTGGATCGAGGGGACGGTGGACAGGATGTCCGAACCCGGGGGCGCGGGCGTCCTGCGCGTGGATCGCACGCGCCATCTCCAATGTGATCGCTGCCGCGTCGCCGCCGGCGAGCACCTCCGCGCGCGCCTCCTCGAGCAGCACGGCGCACGCCTCGGAGGTGCCCAGGATGACCGGGCCGCAGCCAAGGATGCCGGCCGCCACCGCGCCCTGCAGCGACCCCGGGTCGGCGGCCAGCGTCATCCTCGCCGCGACATTGGTCGGCATCATGCCGTGCTCCGCGATCGCGACCAGGAGCAGGTCGAGGAAGTAGCGCTGGTCCTCGGTCGGCTCCTCCCCGGTGAGCAGCAGGTGGAAGTACTCGGTGAAGCTGAGCCTGCCCATCAGGTCACCCGAGAGGTCGCGGCCGCGCACCTCGACCCGGTCCGGGTACGCCTGAGCGATGCCGGTGACGGCTGGCCCAGCCTTACCGATCTGCATGCTCAGGGAACGATGTTGTGGTTGAGGTGGAACACGTTGCCGGGGTCGTATTGCCGCTTGACCTCACGCAGCCGGTCGAAGTTGGGGCCGTAGGCCGCGCGGATCGCATCGTCGGCCTGGTCGTCGCCCAGGTAGTTCAGCCAGCGCCGCGCCGCGAGGTGTTCTGAGACGGCGGCCAAGGTGTCCTTCGTCCACGCGATGTTCTTCACGGTGTCCGCCGGATCAAGCCACTCCGACGTCAGCAGCAGGTTGAACCCCGTCTCCCGGTGCGGTACCGCGGTAGCCGTGGGGTCGATGCGGGTGACCGCGCCGTGGAAGTGCTCGAGCACCATCGCCGTCATCGGCGAGGGCACCGACTGGAAGCGCTGGATCATCGTGTCGATCAGCTCGTCCGAGAGCCCTGCGGTGAAGCTCGAAAGCCAGTAGTTGAGGGCGCCCTTCGGGTAGCCGTCGTCCAGCAGCGTGTTCATGACCGGGTAGGGCATCGGCTCGACATGCGTCATCAGCGGCGAGCCGAACCCCAGGAACGGCGCCAGCTCGGCGTCGGCCCGCGACGGGTCGGTGTGGAACACGATCATCGCCGCCAGCTTCAGCCCCGAGCCGTCGGGCGCATGCACCAACCCTGCGAACACCGTCAGCTCGTCCGGGCAGTCGGCGACCGCGTCGCGGTAGAACCGCAGCATGTCCCGAGCGGCATCCAGCGGGTGGGCGATCAGTCCGCCGACCACCATCGTGACCGGGTGCATGCGGAAGGTCAACGAGGCCGCGACGCCGAAGTTGCCGCCGCCGCCGCGAAGCGCCCACATCAGATCGGGGTGCGACGAGTCGCTGACGTCGAGCACCGAGCCGTCGGCCGTGACCAGCTCGACGCCGATCAAATTGTCCGAGCCCAGCCCTTGCGTGGCCATTAGCCAGCCCAGCCCGCCGCCCAGCGTGTAGCCGGCAACGCCGGTGGTCGAGATGGCGCCGCCGGTCACCGCCAGGCCGTGCGCCGCTCCGGCCTCGTTGAGCTCGCTCCAGAGCACGCCGCCCTGTGCACGGGCGGTGGCAGCCTCGGGATCGACCTCGATCGCCCGCATTCCGGACAGGTCGATCATCACGCCGCCCTCGGTCACGCAGCGTCCGGCCACGTTGTGGCCACCGCCCCTGATCGAGATCTCCAGCCCCTCGGCGGTCGCGAATCGCACGGCCGCAACCACGTCGCTGGTGCCATGACACTGGGCGATCACGGCCGGGCGCCGATCGATCATCCCGTTGTGGACCATTCTGACCGCCTCGTAGCCCTCGTCGGACGGAAGCAGGACCTTCCCGGCGAAGCCGTCGGAGAGTGACTTCACACGAGCGGCATCGAGCGTGGGGCTGGTTGACATGGTCGTGACCTCCCTGAAGTGTTCAACGGCAGCAGAACCAGCATGTTCTCATCTGGCGTTGCGGTTGTCACGGGAGAGATCTAGGCCACTTGGCGCTGCGCTCGCGCCGCCAACCGCGCGGACAGCGCGGGGACGGCCACGCCCGCCGCGGGAAGCAGCGTCAGCACCAGCATCGCGTGCCAGAGCAGCAGCCACGCAAGGTTCCCGCGCGGCAACATGTTCGGCACGGCCCAGAACACGAGCGGCATCAGCCACAGCGGCGACAGCCGCGGCCGGTAGAACGCGATCGCCACCGCGACGATGGCGAGATAGTGCGCCCACACGATCGGTGAGACGACCAATCCCGTTACGAGCAGCAGGCAGAAGGCGCCCAGCTCGTCTCCTGCAGCGACACGCCGCCACGCCAGCAGGCAGAGGCCCGCGGCTGACGCCGCCACCATCGCCTGCGCGGCGGCCGGCGGCAGGCCGAGGGCGAGACCGAGCGCGGTCGTCGAGAATCCGATCGACTGCTCGATCGCCGAAAGCGATGACAGGAGGTGCGGGTAGTCCGCGAAGCCACGGAAGTCGATCAACGCCCATCCGAGCACGCAGGCGGCGGCCGTGATGGCGACCGTGGCCACGGCCGCGCGCAACCTTTTCGTGATCACGAGCCACAGCACCAGCGGCAGCAGCAGCAGCTTGAGGCAGATCGCGAGCGACAGCACCGAAGCGACGACCCACACCCGGTCGCGGTAGCGCCAGATCAGCACGGCGCACAGCGCGAGCAGCGGGGCGAGCGATCCGATCACGAACGTCTGGGCCATCGCCGGCGCCAGGAACCAGCAGGCCATCACCCTGGGATCGCGCACGCCGGCCAGCCGCAGCGCCAGCAGCATGGCGGCGCACATGCCGGCCAGCCAGATCAGCCAGGACACCGTGAACGGTGCCACGGCGAGCACCGTGAACAGTGCTGCCGCCGGGGCCGGGTAGACGAATACCGACTGGCCGCGCATCGCGTCGACGGTCGGCGGCGGATAGGGCGAGGCACCGCGCATGACGGCCTCACCGGCCGCGCGGAAGATGCGAAAGTCCGTCAGCTGCGTCAATCCGTGCCCGCCGCCGGTCCGCCACAGCAGCATTGCGGTCAGGACGACGGCGGCCACCACGAGCAGCCAGCCGCCGGCAAACCGGGCGAGGACACGGGCGCGGTCGCCTGGACTGACAGCCGTTGAGGCGCTGATCGACATCTGGTGCACCTATCGGACGGATCGCGGTCCGGCTGGAGGGCGACTGATACGGTTGTGACACGGGGCTAACTCAATATGCCGCGGCGCCGATAACGAAACCGCACCCATGACCAAGACCACCGACAAGAAGCTCACCGACCTCGCGGTCAGCATCCTGTCGCAGCTTGCCAGCGCGACCGTGGATGTGTTCTCGGCCGACGGCGGCGTTCTGGCGCTCGAAATGAAGCACCAGGACGGCACCTACATCGTCGCCAACGCCCCACGGCTGCGGGTCAAGCCGGAGCTCGAACTGCTGGCGCGCACCACGGAGACGAGCGGGGGCGGTTACGACATCGAGCTGCTGGTGGCGGAGATCTTCTACGAGAGCGAGTGGGTGGCTAAGCTGCACCTGCGGGTGAAGGACGTTCGTCGCCGCGACAGCCACCGCGTCGCCGCCCGGGCACGGATCGAGGAGCTGGCACAGCTGCACGTGATGGGTGCGCGCGCGATCGCCGAGAACGAGACGTTCGACGTCCGTCTGGCCGACCTCTCGCCCAGCGGCGTCGCATTCGTAACCGAGTACGAGTTCACGATCGGCGACCGGTTCGCCCTGATGGCGACGGTCGGCGGCCGAGTGCTTCGCATGCAGGCCCGCGTCCTGCAAACCAGCAGGTCGCACTACGGCCGCCAGCGGGTCGGCTGCGAGATTCTCCAGATCACCGATGACGATCGCCGCCGGGTCGCCGAGTTAACCGACAAGCTTCCGGCGCCGGGCAGTCCGGAACAGCGCCGCGGCCAGCCCGCGTAAGCAGTATTCTGCGCCGCCGTGTCCGATGCTCCGCTCGCTGACGCCGTTGACGCGTTCCTGAACGATCCCGGAACGTCGTTCACGGTGCCCGGGCACAAGCGCGGCGCGGGGATGGGCGGACCGCTGCTTCAGCACGACCTGCCGCTCGTCTCCGGCGCGGATGACTCACGGCTGGGGGGAAACGTGCTGGGACAAGCCGAAGCCCTGGCGGCACGGCTGTGGGGCGCGGATGTGTGCCGCTTCTCGGTCGCCGGATCGACGCACGGCAACCAGGCACTGGCCCTGTCGGTCGCCGCTCAGGGCGGCCGCGTGGTGGTCGCCCGCACGCTTCACAAGTCCCTGTTTGCGGGCCTCGTGCTGGCCGGTCTGGAACCGGTGTGGGTGCGGCCCGACGTCGACCCGGCCAGCGGCCTCGCGACCACGGTCGGCCCCGCGCGCGTGGCGGAGGCGCTCGCCTCGGCGCCCGACGCCCGGGCCGTGTTCCTGGTCGAACCCAGCTACGTCGGCATGATCTCCGACCTCGAGGCGATCGCCGGCCATGCCCACGCCGCCGGCGTACCGCTGATCGTCGACCAGGCCTGGGGTGCGCACCTCGGTTTCCATGCCGGCCTGCCCCGACACGCCATCGCCCGCGGTGCCGATGCGATGGTCACGTCCACCCACAAGAACCTGACCGCGTTCACGCAGGGTTCGATCGTGCTCGCGCGGGGAGAACGGATCGACCTCGATCGGCTGGACGAGGCCTTCGAGCTGCTCCACACCACCAGCCCGGCCGCCGCGATCCTGGCGTCCAGCGACCGCGCCCGGCAGCTGATCGAGGACCGCGGCCCGGAGCTGCTCGGGGCGATCGTCGAGCTGGTCTCGGCCGCCCGTGAGCGGCTGCGGGCGATCCCGGGCATTCACGTCTCGGACGCCTCCGATCCGACCAAGCTCGTGATCTGCCTGGCCGGCACCGGGGCGAACGGCTTCGCGGTCGAGGCCGATCTGCTGGCCGAAGGGGTCAGGCTGGAGATGACCGATCGAGACACGCTGGTGCCGATCGTGACGCTGGCCGACACGCCGATCTCGGTCGGGAAGCTGGTGTCAGCCCTCGAGCGGTCGATCGCGAGCCGATCGGGCGCCCCGCGAACGGTCGTCCCGTCGAGCGTCTGGTCGATCGAGCCGATCGCGGCCATGAGCCCCCGCCACGCCTTCTTTGCGCCCCGCGAGCGGGTGTCGGCCGACCGCGCGATCGGGCGGATCGCCGCCGAGACGGCCGCGCCCTATCCGCCCGGAATTCCCGCGCTAGCACCGGGTGAGCTGGTGACGGCCGAGATTCTCACCGCGCTTCGAGACGAGGTGACGGCCGGAACCCGCGTCGCATACTGCTCTGACCCCTCCTTGGAGACGCTGCTGGTCATCGCTCGCTGAGCTCGAATTCCGCTAAACGCGGCGCCTGCGGATGCCGATAGCCCCTTCGATGCAGACGCTAAGCGAGGCTCTTCGGATCACCGATCGCCGCCGCGCCGCCTCCGCGGCGCGCGCGCGTACGTGGCTGACTGCGTGGCCGGTCAGCATCGCCGCGCTGGTGTTCACCGGAGTGGCATTCACGACCGGGCGCCTGCTGATGCTCGATACCTATGCCAGCCTCAGCGCCGGGCGCCTGATCTCCCAGCATGGTCTGCCCCGCACCGAGACGCTCACCTGGGCCGCCCACGGCAAGCCCTGGATCGATCAGCAATGGCTTGGTCAGTGGCTTTTCTACCAGGCATACAGGCTCGGCGGCTATCCGGCGGTGGGCGCCCTCTCGGCACTCTGCATCGCACTCGCCTTCGGATTGCTGGCCGCCTACATGCTGCATCGCGGCGTGTCGCCGGTGCGGACGCTGATCTGGACGGTGATCGCCTACGGCGTGTGCGAGCTGAACACGCTCACGCGCACGCAGAGCTTCGCCTACCCGCTGTTCGTGCTGACGCTGATCCTGATCCTCGACGACGACCGCGAGCGCCGGTTCGGCAAGCGGATGCTGCTGCTGCCGATCATCTTCCTGCTGTGGGCGAACCTGCACGGCTCGGTGCTGCTGGCAGCACCGATCGCAATCGTCTACTGCCTGTGGGCGGCGGCGCACAACCGCCGCGTCGCGCAGCGGCGGAGCATGGCCTGCTACCTGATGATGGCGCTCTGCCTGCCGTTGGCCATCGTCACCACGCCGTACGGCCTGACGATCATCGATTACTACCGCTCGGTGCTCGCCAATCCCGTGCTGACGGCGCGCGTGAGCGAGTGGCAGCCGGCCACCTTCAGCGGGGTGAGCACCCAGTTCGTGATCGTGCTGCTGGCGGCCGTGGCCGCAATCGGCTTCGCCTACGGCCGCCACTACCGGCCGCCGCTGATGATGGTCGCGATCACCTGCACCCTTGCCGCGGCGGGCGCGCATGCGGTCCGTTACCAGGTCTGGTTCGCGTTCGCCGCCACCCTCCTGATCGCGGACGTGATGAACACGACCTCCCCGGCGGACGACTCGCAGCTGCTTCGCCGTATCACCGGCCGGGCGCTTCCCGCGCTGGCGCTCGTGGGGGTTGTGGCGAGCATCGCTGTCCTGCTGACAACGCCGGCAGCCCGATTCGAGCAGCTCTCCCAGCCCGGGCCGATGAACTCGGCAGCCGAGTATGCGGCGGATCATCCGAACGAGAAGATCATGGCCGCGGACATCACGGGCTCAGCGCTTCTGTGGACGCACCCCGAGCTGACCGGCCGGGTCGGCTTCGACGCCCGGTACGAGATCTACACGCAGCACCAGCTGGAGGCGTACACCGACTGGGTGGCGGGCAAGGGGGAACGCCCGCAGTGGAGCCG
>JAWVDZ010000306.1:0-4513 GCA_033856955.1 Gaiellales bacterium | reverse complement strand
GGATCTGGTGGAGCGGGTGAACGCGAGCGGCCTCGCGTTCGTGTCACACACCAAGGTGTCGGGTCGCTACGCCGTCCGGATCGCGATCGGCAACGCCGCCAGTGGCTGGCAGCACGTGGAGAGGGCGTGGCTCGCGTTGCGCAACGCCGCCTCTTCGCCCTAGATGATTCCCGTCGAATCAACCATCTAGGTTGTCGGCAAGAGATCCGGGCCGAGCACGATCGCCACCCCGCTGGTCGAGGACGGAACGACGCCGGTGGCATCGCCGATCTTGACCGGCGCACCCAGCCCCAGCTTGTGAGCCACAGCGACCGCCTCCGCCTTGTGGCCAGGCAGGTAGACGACCTCGGTCTGGGTGATGCCGCTCGCGTTCCCGGTCTTACCCACCTTCCAGCCCTGGGCGCGCAGCGAGTCCGCTTCGGTTCCGGCGGCGCCCGCCCCGCCGAACCCGTTCAGGACGTCCACCGTCACCGAGCGCCACGACACCTTGCCGGTGGGTGCGGGACCGGTGTTGCCGCCGGTCGTGTTCGAGTGGCCCCCAGGTGTTGTCGGAGGCGGCGTCTGGGCGGTGGTGCTCTTGGGCCCGACGCTCGAAAGCGCCCACAAAAGACCGCCCAGCGCAAGCACCAGGGCGACCACCGCGGTCAGCCGCGCCAGCGACGGTGCGCCGAAGCGGGAGGGGATGCCCTGAGACTCGAGACGGCGCGCAAACCACTCGTCGAGGTGCTCCTCCTCGGGAGCATTCTCGGCCTGCGCACCGCCCGCTGGTGTCTCCACTCGTGCCATCCCTCGAAAAACGATACCTCTAACATGCCCCGCATGCCCTTGGACGTCATCGATACGTGGGTCGGCGATGGCGACGTCCCGGCGGTCGCAGCCGCCGTCGTCGACCGCGACGGCGTCCGCGAGCTGAGGGTCGCGGGTGCCGCGGACGAGCGCTCGCTGTTCGCTCTGGCGTCCCTCACCAAGCCGCTGGTGGCGCTTGCGGTACTGGTGGCAGCCGAGGAGCGAGCGATCGAACTGGACGCTCCGGTGGCCGAGCATCTTGCCGCCTATCGCCGCCCCGCGACCGAGGCGATCACGGCGCGACATCTGCTCGCCCATGCCTCGGGCCTTCCCGAGTCGGCAAAGGGAGTTGATGCGCTGGAGGTCGAGCCGTCATGGCCGCCAGGCGAGCGGCGGGTGTACTCGAACGAGGGCTTTCATGTGCTGGGGGCGCTGATCGCCGCCGCCACCGGCATCGGCCACCGCACCTACGTGACCGAGGCGGTGTTCGACGCCGGCGGACTCGACGCGCACCTGCCGCTGTCGGACGCCGATGCCGAGCGGGCGCTCAGCGTGCGCGAGCCCGGCCTGTCGCGGCCCGGCGTGGAGCTGTTCAATGCGCCCGAGTGGCGGCGCCGGGGAAACGCGGCCGGCGGCGCGTTCGCGACGGTCGGCGCCTACGCCGAGGTGGTGCGCTGGCTGCTGGCCGCGTCCGGCCCGATCGCCGCCGAGTCGCACGCGGAGCTGCGCTCGGTGCAGTGGCCGGGGCTGGAGGGGGGCTTGGAGTCGTTCCCCAAGCTGCACTGTCCGGACTGGGGGCTCGGCGTGAACATCCGCGGCCACGGATCGCCTCACTGGTGCGGCGACGCCGTTTCGCCGGCCACGCTTTCGCACTTCGGCGCGTCGGGGACGCTGATGTGGGCGGACATCGAGGCCGGGCGCGGCCTGGTCTGCCTCGCCAGCCGCGGCACCTACTCCGGCTGGATGATGCGGCCGGGCCGGTGGGCAGATCTCACGCGGGCGGTGCTGGCGGAGTGAGCCGTTTCGCCGGCTGGCATCACTGCCCGCGCTGCCGCGCCGGCCTGGTGTTCGGGCCACGGGACGACGAGCCGCGCGACGTGCTGCACTGCCCGGCCTGTGGGCTGGTGATCTACGACAACCCGGCGCCGACCGCGAGCGCGCTGGTCGTCCGCGACGGCCGGCTGATGCTGACCCGGCGGGCGCGCCCGCCCTACGAGGGCATGTGGGACGTCCCCGGCGGGTTCGTCGAGCCGCTCGAGCATCCCGAGCAGGCGGTCCGTCGAGAGCTGCTCGAGGAGACCGGCCTGGAGGTCGCGGTCGGTCCGCTGATCGGCGTCTTCACCGATGTCTACGGCAAGGACGGGGTTGCCACCTTCAACCTGTACTACTCCGCATCCGTGCTGTCGGGCGAGGAGCGACCGGCGGACGACGTGAGCGAGATCGGCTGGTTCGAGCTCGTCGAGATCCCGTTGCAGGAGGTCGCGTTTGCCAATGGACGGGAGGCGATCGCGACACTTGTACGGAAGTCGTAAAGTCGGAGACTGCAACGGCCGATTACAAGTCCATCAGGCTCCGAAGGGAGACCCAGTCCCCGTCGGAGCACAAAACCGAGTCGTCCGGAGAGACCCCTCCGGAGGAGACGACGATGGACGAGCTGCACGAAACGCATGTGGAGATCGACGAGCGGTGGCTCTCGGAGTGGTTCGAGTTCGGATTTGCGGAACTCGGCAGCTACCTCGCGAAGTACGCCGCATTCGACGATTACTGCCACCGGCACGACGGCATTGATCTTTAGACCATCTCGGTGATTTCGCTCTGACACCAGATACCGGTCGCCCCGCGCGCACGCGCCGGGGTATCGGTCTTTCACGGCTCGCCGCCGCGTAGACTCCGGCGATGCCGCCGTTTGCACCCGTCCCGAAGCAGCCCGATCACGTTGCGCTCGAGCATGAGACGCTCGCGCGATGGGAGTCGGAGGAGACGTTTCGGCGGCTCCGCGAGCAGAACCGCGGCGGCCCCACCTTCTCGTTCTTCGATGGGCCGATCACCGCCAACAACGGCATGGGCGTGCACCATGCGTGGGGCCGCAGCCTGAAGGACATGTGGCAGCGCTACCACGCCATGCTCGGCCACGAGCAGCGCTACCAGAACGGCTTCGACTGCCAGGGGCTGTGGGTCGAGGTGGAGGTGGAGAAGGCGCTCGGCCTGAACTCGAAGCCCGAGATCGAGAGCTACGGGCTCGACCGCTTTGCCCGCGCCTGCCGCGACCGGGTCGTGAAGTACGCCGGCGTGCAGACGCAGCAGTCGATCCGGCTGGGCCAGTGGATGAACTGGGAAGCCAGCTACTTCACGATGACCGACACCAACATCAGCTACATCTGGGGCTTCCTCAAGGAGGTTCACGACCGGGGATGGCTGTACAAGGGCCACCGCTCGATGCCCTGGTGTCCGCGCTGCGGCACGTCGCTCTCCCAGCATGAGCTGATCGACTCCTACCGCGAGATCACGCACCCCTCGCTGCACGTGCGCCTGCCCCTGGTGGGCCGCGACCGCGAGTTCCTGGTGGTGTGGACGACGACGCCCTGGACGCTGCCGGCGAACGTGGCCGCCGCCGTGCTGCCCGATGCCGACTACGCGCGCCTCGAGACGCCCGCCGGCGTCGCCTACGTGGCGGCCGCGCGGCGGGAGGACGTTCCCATCTCCGGCCGCGTGCTGGGCACGGTGAAGGGCTCCGAGCTGGTCGGCCTGCGCTACGAGGGGCCGTTCGACGAGCTGCCCGCCCAAGCGGGGATCGAGCACCGTGTGGTCGCCTGGGACGAGGTGTCGATGGAGGAGGGCACGGGAATCGTGCACATCGCACCCGGCTGCGGCGCGGACGACTTCGAGCTGGGCCAGCGCGAAGGGCTGGCCACGATCGTTCCCGTGGACGAGGCCGGCGCCTTCTATGACGACTTCGGCTGGCTGCACGCGAGCCACACGGCCGATGCCGCGCAGCAGATCGTCGAGGATCTCGGCCAGCGCGGCCGGCTGGTCGACGCCGGCGAGCTCACGCACCGCTATCCCGTCTGCTGGCGCTGCGGCACGGAGCTGATCTACCGGCTGGTCGACGAGTGGTTCATCCGCTGCGACGAGGTGCGCGAGCCGATGATCGAGGCCGCCCGCGGCGTCGAGTGGACGCCGCCGCAGTACGGCAAGCGGATGGAGGACTGGCTTCGCAACATGGGCGACTGGTGCATCAGCCGCAAGCGCTACTGGGGCCTTCCGCTGCCGTTCTACTTCTGCGAGGACGGCCACATGAGCGTGATCAGCTCGCGCGAGGAGCTGCTGGAGCGCGCTCAGGGCGAGGTGAAAGGGCTGGAGGAGCTGCATCGGCCGTGGATCGACGAGGTGGTCGTCTCGTGCGAGCAGTGCGGCAAGCCGGCCGAACGGCTGCCCGACGTCGGCGACTGCTGGCTGGACGCAGGCATCGTGCCGTTCGCAACCATGGGCTGGCATAACCCGGAGCGGATCGAGCACGGGTACGGCACGGGTGCCGGCGCCGATGTGACCGTCGCCGACCTGCCGTCGCACGAGGAGTGGGAGCGCTGGTTCCCGGCCGACTGGGTGACCGAGATGCGCGAGCAGATCCGGCTCTGGTTCTACTCGATGCTGTTCATGTCAGTCGTGCTCGACGACCAGGGCGAGGACGGCTACGGCCGCGCCCCGTACAAGCGCGTGCTCGCGTTCG
>JAWVDZ010000305.1:0-3780 GCA_033856955.1 Gaiellales bacterium | reverse complement strand
GGCGATGTGCCCGGCGGCGGTGTACGAGATCGGCCGTGACGACGGCGGCCCGACCGTGCAGATCAAGATGGCGCCGTCGAACTGCGTCCAGTGCGGCGCGATCACCGCCAAGGGCGGTCGGCTGACGCCGCCCGAGGGCGGCAGCGGTCCCGAGTACAGCCTGATGTAGCGGTCAGCCGGCCGGAGCGTCCAGCCACCCGACCACCTGGAACCATCCTGGCTCCGATCGCGGGTTCGAGGCGATCGTCATCCCCAGCCTCCGCATGACGGCCATCGACGCCTCGTTGTCGTAGGTCGTGGTCGCAACGATCCGGGCCAGGTTCATCTCGGCGAAGCCGAACTCGATCACGCCCGTCGCCGCCTCGGTGGCGTACCCGTTGCCACGATGCTGCGGCGCCAGCGCCCAGAACAGGCCGACCTCGGGCCGGAAGCGGGCACCCGCGGACGCCGCGCCGCCAAACCCCGGCAGCTGCGAGAACGGCCCCATCGACGGCACCACTCCCACCATCCCCACCAGCTCCCCGGTGTCGCGCAGCGCGATCGCGCGCTCGCCGTAGGGAGGCTGGTGCAGCTGTGCCAGCTGGTGGTATCCGGCCGCCGTCCACTCCAGCCACCCAGGCTCGGGCTCGCCGTTGATCGCGGCCACCGCGGGCGCGTCGGCGGCGGTCAGCGGGCGCACGGTCAGCCGCCGGGTGGTCAGCACCGGCATGGACAACGTGCTCAGCCCGAGGCCGGCGCCGCCGCGAGGTCGACCACGATGTGAGTGATCGGCTGCGAGAACTTCTCGCGGGCGCGCTCGACGGTCTTCTTCTCGAGCCAGTTCGAGCGGTCGGGCGGGTGGGTCGAGATCACGATCTCGTCCGCCTCGAACTCGAACAGCGCGTCCTCGATCGCGCGCACCGGATCGGAGTCGCCGACCGCGCCGCGAGCCGTGATTCCCTCCGCGCGCAGCGACTCGATCGAGCCGGTCAGCCGCACCTCAGCCTCCTCGCGGGCACCGTCGACGTCGGCGAACAGGTGCCGCAGGCGAGAGTTCAGCGCCGGTGCCACCACGAGCACGTGCGTGTCCCCGCCGGCGGCCCGCGCGTGCAGGTGCTCGAGCAGCTCGCGGCCGGCCACGGTCTCGTTCGCCACCACCAGAATCCTCCGCTCGGCCATGGCGGCAGTCTAGCTCAGGTCGTGGCGGATGTCGCAAGCGGGGGCGCGGCCACCAGCTTGACCTAGCGAGAACTGAGCGCCTCCGTCAGCTTGGGGATCACCGTCAGCGCATCGCCGACGACGCCCAGGTCGGCGAACTCGAAGATCGGCGCGTTGACGTCCTTGTTGATGGCGACGATCAGGCCCGAGTTGACCATGCCGACCTTGTGCTGGATCGCGCCGGAGATGCCGCAGGCGACGTACAGCTTCGGCGAGACGTTCTTGCCCGTCTGACCGACCTGCATCGAGTACGAGCACCAGCCCGCGTCGACCACGGCTCGCGTGGCCGCCACCTCGCCGCCCAGCGCCTTGGCCAGCTGCTCGACCACGGGGATGTTCTCGGGCCCGCCGATGCCGCGGCCGAACGCAACCAGCACGTCGGCCTCGGTGATGTCCACTCCCCCGGTCTCGGCCTCCTCGCGGCCCACGATCGCCGCTCCGCGCGACCAGTCCTGCACGGTCACCGAGACTCGCTCGACCGGGGCCGCCGACCCCGTGCCCTCGGCCGCGAACGCGTTCGCTCGCGCCAGCACGATCGCGGGCGAGCTGGCGAACGTCGACTCGACCATCACCGTGTCGCCAAGCGCCGGCCGCACGGCGGTGACGCCGGAGTCCGCCAGCGTGAGCTCGGTCGTCTCGCAGTTGATGCCGGCGCCCAGCCGCGCCGCCAGACCCGCTGCGACGTCTGCGGATGCCACCCCAGCGCCGAACAGCACCAAGGCCGCCTCGCGCGCATGCGGCTCGAGTGCATCCACCGTCGGCTGAGGAAGGCCGTCCTCGAGCGCCGGATCGTCGGCGACCAGTACGCGGTCGGCGCCATGCTCGCCGAGCGTCGCCGCCCAGCCGTCGTCCAACCCCGAGCCGGCCACGAACGCGACCGCCTCGCCGCCCAGCGTGGACGCCTTGCGCAGCGCGCCGAGGCTGTTGGGCGCGAACGTGCCGCTGTCGTGATCGATGAACACGATGATCGTCGCCACCTCAGATCACGCCCCTCTCGGCCAGGAAATCGACGATCGCGGACGCGCTGTCTCCGCCCGAGTCCTCGATCCGCTTCCCGGCGTCCTTCGCCGGAGGCGGAGAGGTCGACGCAACGACGCTGCGCGCGCCCTCAGAACCGACCCGGCTGGTATCCAGCCCCGCGTCGGCGGCCGAGATCAGCTCGGTCGGCTTCTTCTTCGCGCCCATGATGGCCTTGATCGAGGGCAGGCGGGCGGTGTTGATCGCGTCCGAGACCGAGATCACGGCCGGAAGCGGCGCCTCGATCACATCGTAGCCGTGCTCGGTCTGGCGCTTGGCGCGGAGCTTGCCACCGCTCACCTCGAGGTGCGCGACCTGCGTCACCAGCGGCCGCTTGAGATGGTCGGCGACGGCCGCTGCCATCACGTAGCAGTCGGCGTCCGCGGCCTGCTGTCCGAGGATCACGAGATCGGCATTCTGCTTTTCGAGCACCGTCGCAAGCGCATACGCGGTGCCGCTGATGTCCGAGCCCGCCAGGGCGGGGTCGGTCAGCAGCAGGGCACGGTCTGCGCCCAGCGCGAGCGCCTTCTGCAGCGGCCGCTGGGCCGACCCCGGCCCCATGCACACGGCCACGATCTCGTCCACCTCCTGGCCGGACTCGCGGATCCGCAGAGCCTCCTCCAGGCCGTGCACGTCGAACGGGTTCAGCTCGCTGTCGCCGGAGCGGTCGAGCCGGTTGGTGGCGGGATCAAGCCGCTTGTGGCTGGTCGCGCTCGGCACCTCTTTCACGCAGACTGCGATGTTCAAACCCTCTCCCCCTGCTTACGAATGGTGTTACTTGCCGACGAACGTCGGGTTGCGCTTCTCGACGAAGGCTCGCAGGCCCTCCTTGGCGTCCTCGGTGGAGAACATCAGTGAGTACAGATCGGCCTCGTGCACCAGGTTTCCGCCGATGTCTCCGTGCAGAGCGCGATTGGTGGACTCCTTGGCGTAGTACAGCGCCACCGGGCTCTTGGCGGCCATCTGCTGTGCCAGCTCCGTCGCCCGCCCCATCAGCTCGCCGCTGGGATACACGTGCTGCACCAGGCCGCGCTCGAGCGCCTCGTCCGCGTCCACCATGCGGCCGGTCAGGATCAGCTCCTTGGCGTATCCGATGTTGGTGGCGCGGGCCAGCCGCTGCGTGCCGCCCCAGCCCGGGATGATGCCCAGGTTGATCTCGGGCTGCCCGAAGCGGGCGTTCTCGCTCGCCAGCCGCACGTCGCAGGCCAGCGCGATCTCACATCCGCCGCCCAGCGCGTAGCCGTTGACGGCGGCGATGGTGGGCTTTCGCATCGTCTCCAGCTTGTGGGCGATCTCCTGGCCCAGCTCCGAGTAGGCGCGCGCCTCGAGCGGCGTCTTTCCGTCCATCTCCTTGATGTCCGCGCCGGCGATGAAGGCCCGGTCGCCGGCACCGGTGAGCACCACGACCCGCACCTCCGGGTCGTTCCGGGCATCGGCCAGCGCCCGGCGCAGCTCGGTCATCGCCTCCCAGGACAGGGCGTTGCGCTTGTCGGGGAGGTTGATGGTGAGGCGGGCGACGTGATGAGCGACGTCGTATCGGACCGAATTGTCGACCATGGCGATCCA
>JAWVDZ010000304.1:0-4858 GCA_033856955.1 Gaiellales bacterium | reverse complement strand
GTCATCGCCGACGCGATCGAGAAGGTCGGCAAGGACGGCGTGGTCAACGTCGAGGAGGGCCAGACGTTCGGCCTCGAGCTCGAGTTCACCGAGGGCATGCAGTTCGACAAGGGCTACCTGTCGCCGTACATGATCACGGACTCCGAGCGCATGGAGGCCGTGCTCGACGATCCGTACGTGCTGATCGCCAACCAGAAGATCGGTGCCGTGAAGGACATCCTTCCCGTGCTGGAGCAGGTCATCCAGGCCGGCCGTCCGCTGCTGATCGTGGCCGAGGACGTCGAGGGCGAGTCGCTCGCCACCGTCGTCGTCAACAAGCTGCGCGGCACGTTCACCGCCGTCGCCGTCAAGGCGCCGGGCTTCGGCGATCGCCGCAAGCGCATGCTGGAGGACATCGCGATCCTGACCGGTGGCGAGGTGATCACCGAGGAGATGGGTCTCAAGCTCGAGAACACGACCGTCTCGCAGCTCGGCCGCGCCCGCAAGATCGTCGTCGACAAGGACTCGACCACGATCATCGACGGTGCCGGTGAGTCCGACAAGATCAAGGGCCGGATCAAGCAGATCAAGTCCGAGATCGAGTCCACCGACTCCGACTTCGACCGCGAGAAGCTGCAGGAGCGGCTGGCCAAGCTGGCCGGCGGCGTCGCGGTGGTCAAGGTTGGCGCTGCCACCGAGACCGAGATGAAGGAGAAGAAGCATCGCGTCGAGGACGCGCTGCAGGCCACCCGCGCGGCCCTCGAAGAGGGCATCGTGCCGGGCGGCGGAGTCGCGTTGCTCCACGCCATCAAGGCCGTTGCGGCCGAGAAGCTGGAGGGCGACGAGAAGACGGGCGCCAAGATCGTCGAGCGCGCGCTCGAGGAGCCTCTCCGCCAGCTGGCGGAGAACGCCGGCCTCGAGGGCTCGGTCGTGGTCAACGACGTCCGCCATGCCAAGGCCGGCCAGGGTCTCAACGTCGACACCGGCGAGATCGTGGACATGGTCAAGGCGGGCATCATCGATCCCGCCATGGTGACGCGCTCCGCCCTGCAGAACGCCGCATCCATCGCCAAGAACATCCTCACCACCGAGGCTGTCGTGGCGGAGGCTCCGGAGAAGCAGTCGTCTTCTCCGATGGGCGGCGGCGGTATGCCGGACATGATGTAGCCCCGACCCGTCGGGACTGCGAAGACACAACGAGGGGCCCGTCATCCGGCGGGCCCCTCGTCGTTGTGCTCTGATCACCCTGATCACCTGCCGCAGGTCCCGGCCGCGGCGTACGAGTAGATCTCGATCGTGCCGGTCGTGGCGTGCTCGTTGGCGTCGCCCTCGGGAAGTGCGATCCGGCCGTCGGTGACGACGGGCGAGTTCCAGTGGCCGGGCGTCGCGGGGAGCCGCGCGATCGGCTGCGGCGAGTCCGGCCGGTAGACGTCGAGGCCGCCGCCGGCCGGGTCGTACACGAACACCAGCCCCCCGGCTGCGACCGGGCTCGTGCCCGGCGTCGTGACCGACCACCGCTCCGCCAGCCGGCCGCCGTCAAGCGTGTAGGTGGACGTGCCGGAGGCGTTCGCGACCACCAGCAGCGGGCCGTCCGTGCCCTTGACGACGGCCGGTGCGCTGAAGAGTCCGCTGCCGCCGGGAGCGGTCAGCGTCTGGCGAAGCCGCAGTCCGGGCAGCGTCAGCAGCCGCAGCCGGCCGTCCTTGCCGCTCTGCACGGCAAGATGCGCGGTCAGCAGCGCCGGCGCGGTCGAGCCGAGGTCGACGTCCTCCGACTCGAGCCGGGCGTAGTCGGGCGGCGTGTAGTGGCCGGTGAGACGGCCGTCGCTCAGCCGCAGCTCGAGCACGCTGTCCCCCCAGTCGGTGTCGCCGTCGTAGCGGCCGTCGCCGGTTGCGACCAGCACGTGGTCGCCGTCCGGCGTGACCACCGCCCCGGCGCGAGCCCAGATGGCGGCACCGCTCTGGTCGCAGTCCGCGGGATCGATCAGCTCGCGGCGGTCGCCGCAGAGCGCGTTGAACACCCATGCCATACGGCCGTCGGCGCGGTCGATGGCGGCCACGTGCCCCTGGTAGGGCGGGGTGTCGCCGATGTAGCCGCCCGTGGTCGCCAGCACCAATCCGCCGGCGACGTTCAGGGCGGTGCCCAGCTTCTCGTGCGCCGGGTCGCGAGTGACCTGGGCCGGCCAGCCGCCGGCGGTCGACTCCTGGCCGTCGCCGATCGCGAGCTTGTGCACGTATCCGTCGGGCGACGCCGCGTACACGAACCGGCCCGCCGGGTCTGCGACGGGACTGGCGTTCGTGATCTGGGCGCTGCCCGCCAGCGCGGGCAGCGAGGAGGGCGTGAACCGCCACAGCTCGGCGCCGGTGGCGGCGTCCAGGGCGAGCGTGATGCCGTAGCTGGTGGTGACCACGTACACGTCGTGGGTGCTCCCGCCGACCTTCGCGTCGTGCATATAGATCGGCGACGAGTCGACCGTGCCGGGCAGGTGCAGCGTGCGGCGCTTGAAGGGCCGGTCGATCCCTTCGGCCGGCAACCCGGCCTCGGCCGGCCCCGAGTTGGTGCGACCGGCGTCGAATCCGAACCGCGGCCAATCGCAGTCCGACCTGGCCGGAGGCTGGCTCGAGCCGGGCGGTGGCGGTGAGCCGCCGCGGCTGCTGGTTGCGGCGTCCTTGCCCCCGCTGCAGGCGGAAGCCAGCACGATCAGCGACACGAGGAAGATCAGGCGGGGCACGTCATCATTATCCCGGTGGCCAGTCAGACGCCGCCAGACGCCACGCGACATTCTGTTAGGCGCTCTTAAAAGCTCACGGGGGCCGCTCCCAGGGCCCCCGCGTGAACTGCCGTACCGCTCCCCCCGCTCCTTGCTCAGGAAAGCTCGTGACTCCAAGGTACTTGCGCTGGACGGCGTGTCAACCCGACACGAGCGCTATGGCGTGAACGTCCTCGGCCCGAAGCTTATGAAGATCAGCGTGGCCATCATCAGCGGGAACGCGACCTTGACGGCGGTGTCGATGCGCTCGTCCCGGCCGAGGTCGGCCAGCGCCCAGAACAGCGGGAAGCCGACCATGCCGAAGCGCCCCATCGAGACGATCAGGCCGCCGGTGGTGGGCAGCAGGATCAACAGCGCCGCGAAGATCAGGTACTCGGCCGGCATCCGAAGCTTTCGCCAGGCGTGGTACCAGAGCCCGCACCAAAGCAGCGTGAATCCGATGTGGGCGAGGTAGCGAAGGTGACCGTCGTTGACCGTGTCCCAGGCCGTCTTCACGATCACCACGGGCAGCAGCGAGATGCCGCGGCCCCACCCCCTCACCTGGGCGTGAAAGTGGGCCATCGGGTCCCCCGTGCGCCAGTACAGATAGGCGAAGAAGCCCAGCTCCGCGGCCGGCAGCAGCAGCAGCGGAACGAAGGCGAGCGGCTTCGGACCGCACTCCCGGTAGCGGCGCCATGCCAGCGCCGGGATCAGCGCGATGCCCACCGGGCGGGCCAGCACAGCAAGCGCCCCGACCGCGCTTCCCGACCACCAGCGCCCGTGCCAGGTGAGCGCGAACGCCGCCAGCGCCAGCAGCAGGAACAGGCTCTCCGCGTAGGGCAGCGAGAACACGAACGTGAGCGGGAAGATCGCGATGTACAGGACCGTTCGCCGCGCCATGCCGCGGTCGTACCGGCCCTCGGTGATGCGGTAGAGCAGGCACAGGGCGGCCGCGAACAGCAGCGACGAGAGCATCGTCGCCCACAGCGTGGGCGGCCCCGGCAGCGCCGTGAAGGGCCACCAGAGCAGCGGGTAGAGCGGAAAGAAGGCCGCCGTGTTGCCGTGCCCGATCGAGGGGTCGTACCCGTTTCGGGCGATCCACTCGTACCAGGTCGCGTCCCAGTCGCCCAGCGAGCCGAACAGCGTGTGCCACGAGACGCCGGTCTGGCGCGGCCGCCTTTCTGACCAGCTCTGAGCGGCCAGCACGAGGTAGACCGCCGCCCGGCTCGCGGCCCACACCGCCAGCGGGTAGCCGAGGCCCCGCCAGCGGTCGCCGGACGTCGGCTGCCGTTCGGCCGCCGGCTCGGCGAGCGCGGTCATTCCGGCCACCCCTGGCGGCGCCAGAACCAGCGCACGCCGTACAGGGCGAGGGTGGCGTAGACGAAGCCGATCAGCAGGTCGACGACGTAGTGGTTGCCCGTGTAGACGGCGGCGAAGCACTGGATCAGCGGGTAGAGCGCTGCCGGGTACACCGTCCAGCGCCACCGCGTGTTCCAGACCAGGGTGGCGATGAACAGGAAGATCAGGAACGAGTAGCCGCCGTGCAGCGAGGGGATGGCCGCGTAGGGGTTGCCGTCGACCAGGTGGTAGAGCGGTCCGGAGTCGGTCGGCAGCGGCGACTGGTCGGCCTGCACGCCGGCGGGATTATAGAGGTAGGGGATCAGACCCTTGTAGGCGGCCGCCCAGGGAGGCGCCGCCGGGTAGAGGGCGAACGTCAGCGCTCCCGCGTACGACAGCGCCAGCAGCGTCGCCGCCCAGCGGTAGAACAGCGCCCGGCGCTTCAGCCACAGCGCGAAGGCCAGCGTCGGCGGCACGATGAAGTGGATGCGCGTGAACGCCGACAGCACCTGGTCGTACCACATCAGGTGGCCCTTCCAGAGCCAATCCTGCAGCACGTTGGAGGGTACGTGACCGAAGAAGAGGAACTTCTCGGCGTCCAGGTGCGGCGCGTAGTAGGGATTCGGGTGCACGATGTGCGCCAGTCCGCGACACTCCTCGTACCACACGATCAAGAGCACGAAGGGGACGAAATCGAGCATGAACCGCCGGCCTCGCCCGATCACGACCGCGGGGGCGAGCAGCACGAGCAGGTAGCGGTCGGGCGTCAGCGACAGCCCGAACGTCAGGATCTG
>JAWVDZ010000303.1:0-7783 GCA_033856955.1 Gaiellales bacterium | reverse complement strand
CGCGCAGCGAGTGGCGGGTGGAGGGGTTGAGCAGCGCGAGGTAGAGGTGGCCCAGCACGAGTGGGATGGCAATGTACATCGCCACGTCGTGGATCAGGATCGCGCTGGTGCCGCGGAAGCGTGCGCTGGCCTCCTGCAGGTAGATCAGGACGCCGGTGATGGTGAACACCACCATCAGGCCGGCAACGATCGCCGCGTTCAGCTTCTGGCCGGCGTTGAACCGGCCCTGCGGCGGCTCCGGGCCGCGGCGCGTGACCGACCATGCCAGCCAGGCGCGGTCGTCGCCGTCGAAGTGGTCGATCTCCCGCGTGGTGGCGCGCAGCTGTACCGAGTCCGTGCTCCACACCAGCAGCACGCCGACCCAGAAGCCGATTGCCGCGCCCAGGTGGATCGACTTCCACAGCTGCCGCTGCGCCGCCGCCTCGGCCAGCGACGGCAGATAGAGGATCAACCCGGTCGCGAGCATGGTCAGGAACGAGATCGCCAGCAGCCAGTGGAGCGATTGCTCGGCGCCGCTGAACCGGCGCACGTACCCGGGCGGCGGCTCAGTAGCCGTTGGAGCGCCCAACCCAGGCATCGACGTCGTAGCCGCGCTGCTCCCAGAACCCCGCCGTCAGCTTGGGCCCCAGCTCGATGTGGGTCAGCCACTTGACGTTCTTGTAGCCGTACATCTCAGGGATCACCAGCCGTATCGGCGCGCCGTGGGCGCGCGTCAGCGGCTTGCCGTCCATCGAGTGGGCCAGCATCACCTGTGGCATCGTCGTCTGGCGGAAGGTGAGCGTGTCCACGTAGGGGTGCTCCATCGAGATGAAGTTGGCGTATTTGGCCTCCGCGGTCGGCTTCGCCATGTCCCACAGCGCCTGGAGACGCACGCCCTGCCAGCCGACGTGGCCGACCGACCAGCCGGTGACACAGTGGAAGTCGGCCGTCTGCCGTTCCTGCGGCAACGCCATCACCTCGTCCCAGGTCAGCGACAGCGGCTGCTCGACGGCGCCGGACACGACCAGCCGGTAGCTGGCGGGATCGAACGTCGGCCAGGGCGGGTTGACGGAGTAGATGCGCCAGCCATCCGGCACCAGCGAGTGGATCGCGTTGGGGACTATCGATCCCAGTGGCGCCGCGGCGCGCGAGAGGCGGCCGCCGACGAACAGCCCGGCGACGCCGGTGCCGACCACACCCAGAAACACCCCTCGTCCCATTCGGATATCACGCATCGGTACTCAGTATCGTCATTCGTACGGACTGTGACGAACGGATCGCCGCGGCTCCAATCTCTCGCACATCTCTCAGCGGCGCCCAGCGTCGCAATCCTGCAACAAATCCGTCCCGTCCGACCGGGGATGTTTGACTCCAATAATTGGACGCGGGGCCGGGAGGCCTGGCGGCTCGGGGTAGATTTCCCGGTATGGGGTCAGCTCCGCTGAATGCGTTCACGCCACCCGTGCGGGCCTGGTTCAAGGCCTCGTTCGAGCGGCCCACGCTCGCCCAGGAGCTCGGGTGGCCGGCGATCGCGCGCGGTGAGCACACGCTGCTACTGGCGCCCACAGGCTCGGGTAAGACACTGGCCGCGTTCCTCTCGGCGCTGGACGGGATCGTCCGCGACCCAGCCGAGCGCGGCATGCGCGTGCTCTACGTCTCGCCGCTGAAGGCCCTCAACCACGACATCGAACGCAACCTGCGCGCGCCCGTGGCCGGGATCGGCTTCGCCCGCCGGCCGCGCATCGCCGTGCGGAGCGGCGACACCTCCCAGCGCGAGCGGGCGGCCATCCGGCGCGATCCGCCCGACATCCTGATCACCACCCCCGAGTCGCTCTTCCTGATGCTCACGTCGCAGGCGCGAGAGGTGCTGGCAAGCGTCGAGACCGTGATCGTGGACGAGATCCACGCCGTTGCGGGCAGCAAGCGCGGTGCCCACCTGATGCTCTCGCTGGAACGGCTCGAGCAGCTCACCGGCCGCCCCGTGCAGCGGGTCGGCCTCTCGGCCACACAGCGGCCGCTGGACGAGATCGCGCGCTTCCTGGGTGGCGACCGCGAGGTGACGATCGTCGACGCCGGAGCGTCCAAGCAGCTCGACCTCGAGGTGGTGGTACCGGTCGACGACATGCGCGAGCTGGGCGCCGCGCCGGCCGTGGAGGGCGAGCCACGCGTCTCGATCTGGCCCGCCGTCTACCCCCGTCTGCTGGAGCTGGTGCGCGGCCACCGATCGACGATCGTGTTCGTCAACAGCCGCCGCTCGGCCGAGCGGGTCGCCAACCGCCTGAACGAACTGGCCGGCGAGCCCGTCGCCCGCGCCCACCACGGCTCGGTCGCCCGCGAGCAGCGGCTCGAGGTCGAGGACATGCTCAAGCGCGGGGTGCTGCCGGCGCTTGTTGCCACCTCCTCTCTGGAGCTGGGGATCGACATGGGCGCCGTCGACCTGGTGGTGCAGATCGAGTCGCCCAAGTCGGTCGCCGCCGGCCTGCAGCGCGTCGGCCGCGCCGGGCACGGCGTCGGCCAGGTTTCCCGCGGCCGCTTCTTCCCCAAGTGGCGCGGCGACCTGCTCGAGACCGCGGTCGTCACTCGGCGGATGCGCGAGGGCGCGATCGAGCGCACCCGCGTCCCGCGCCAGCCGCTCGACGTGCTGGCGCAGCAGGTCGTCGCCATGACCGCCATGGACGAGTGGAGCGTGGATGACCTGCACGCCCTCGTCCGTCGCTGCTACCCCTACGGCGAGCTCTCCCGGCCCCAGTTCGAGGGCGTGTTGGAGATGCTTGCCGGCCGCTACCCGTCGGACGAGTTCGCCGAGCTGCGACCCCGCATCGTGTGGGACCGGATCGCCGGGACGGTGCGCGGCCGCGAGGGCTCCGCGCGGCTCGCGGTGACCTCAGGCGGCACCATCCCCGACCGCGGCCTCTACGGCGTCTTCCTGCACGACTCCGGCGCGCGGGTCGGCGAGCTGGACGAGGAGATGGTGTACGAGGCCCGCCAGGGCGAGGTGTTCCAGCTGGGCGCGACGTCATGGCGGATCGAGCAGATCACGCGTGACCGCGTGCTCGTCTCGCACGCTCCCGGCGTCCCCGGCAAGATGCCGTTCTGGAAGGGGGACGCCGTCGGTCGGCCCTACGAGCTGGGGCAGGCCGTGGGAGAGGCCACGCGGCTGCGCCGCTTCGGCGACCTGGACGAGCGCGCCGCCCGTAACCTGACCGCCTACCTGGACGACCAGCGCGAGGCCACCGGCGCGCTGCCGGATGACCGCACGATCGTGATCGAGCGCTTCCGCGACGAGATCGGCGATTGGCGGATCTGCGTGCTGTCCCCGTTCGGCGGCCGCGTGCATGCGCCCTGGGCGATGGCGATCGAGCGGCGAATGAGCGAGGCGATGGGCATCGAGGTGGAGGCCACCTGGGCCGACGACGGCATCGCGATCCGGCTTCCCGACGCCGACGCGCTGCCCCCCACGGAGCTGATCGTGCTGCCCGCGGACGAGGTCGAGGCGCTGGTCATCGAGCAGGTAGGATCGAGCCCGCTATTCGCGGCCCGTTTCCGCGAGAACGCCGCCCGTGCGCTGCTGATCCCCCGTCGCCGCCCCGGGCAACGTACGCCGCTCTGGCAACAGCGGCTGAAGGCTCACGACCTGCAGCAGGTGGCCGTCAAGTACGCCTCCTTCCCGATCGTGCTCGAGACCTACCGCGAGGTGCTGTCCGACGTGTTCGAGCTGCCGGCGCTGCGCGACCTGCTGGCGCGGGTGGGACGTGGCGAGGTGCGCGTGGTCGAGGTGGAGTCGGGCCGGCCATCGCCGTTCGCCTGCTCGCTGCTGTTCGACTACATCGCAACCTACATGTACGAGGGCGACACGCCGCTGGCTGAGCGGCGCGCCCAGGCTCTCACGCTCGACCGCGCGCTCCTGGCGGAGCTGCTCTCGGCCGGTGACCTGCGCGAGCTGCTGGACGCCGATGCGATCTCCGAGGTCGAGGACGAGCTGCGGCGAAGCGGTCGCGCGCTGTCGGCCGACGACCTGCACGACCTGCTGCGGCGAACCGGCGACCTCGAGGCGGAGGGCCACCAGGCCGCCACCCAGCTCCTGCGCGAGCGGCGCGCCGTCGAGGTGCGGATCGCCGGCCGTCGCCGGCTGATCGCAGCCGAGGACGCCGGCCTCTACCGTGACGGCGCCGGCGTCGACGTGCCGGCCGGGCTGCCGGCTGCCTTCCTCGAGCCGGTGCCCGACGCGCTTCGGCGGCTGGTGCTGCGGCACGCCCGCGGAAACGGGCCGTTCACGATCGCCGACCTGCGACAGCGGCTGGGGGTGGATCCGCGCCCGGCGCTGGACGACCTGGCCGCCGAGGGAGCGCTGATCGAAGGCGCCTTCAGGCCCGGCGGCAGCGAGCGCGAGTGGATCGAGCCGGGCGTGCTGCGGCGCGTGCGGCGGCGCACGCTCGCCCACCTGCGACGCGCCGTCGAGCCGGTCGAGCGCGAGGCGCTGGCCCGCTTCCTGCCCGGCTGGCACGGCATCGGCCGTGATGCCGGAAGCGGCGACGCGCGGCTGCGCGAGGTGATCTCCCAGCTGGGCGGCTTGGCGCTGCCGGTGGCCGCCTGGGAGCAGGACGTGCTTCCGCTGCGCGTGCCCGGCTACCGCCCGCCGATGCTGGATGCCGCGTGCGCGTCGGGCGAGGTGGTGTGGATCGCCGCAGGAGAGGGCAAGGTCGCGCTGTACCTGCGCGACGACGTGCCGCTGTTGCAGCCGGCACTCGGCGATCCTCCGCCGCCGTCCCCGGTCGGCGCCCGCGTCGCCGCCTCGCTGGAGAGCGGGGGCGCGCTGTTCTTCACGCAGCTGGTCGACCTGGTCGGCGAGCCTGACCGCGTCGTGCTCTCGGCGCTGTGGGAGCTGGCGTGGGCGGGCACGATCACCAACGACGCCTGGCAGCCGCTTCGCTCCGGCGGACGGATCGCGCTTCGGCCGGTGCCGCCACCATCGCTGCGGCGGCGGGCACGGCCGACCGCCACCCTGCCGGCCGCGCTCGGCCGCTGGTCGCTGGTCGCGCCGCTGCTCCAGCCTGCGCCCTCCCAGAGCGACCGCGCCCGCGCGCTGGCCGAGGCGCTGCTCGATCGCCATGGCGTGCTGACCCGCGCCGCCGTGCTGGCCGAGGGCGTCGCCGGCGGCTTCTCGGCGGTCTACGGCGAGCTTCGGCTGATGGAAGAGGCGGGCCTGTGTCAGCGCGGCTACTTCGTCGAGGGCCTGGGCGGTGCCCAGTTCGCGCTGCCGGCGGCGGTCGAGCGGCTGCGCGACGTGCGCGAGCCGAGCGCGCGTGGCGGCGCCACAGCCGTGCTCTCGGCCGTCGATCCCGCCAGCCCCTACGGCGCGGCGGTGCCGTGGCCCGAGACGGCCCACCGCAAGCTCGCCAGGGCGGCCGGCGCATGGGTGGTGCTGGTGGCCGGACGGCTGGCGCTGTACGTCGAGCGTGGCGGCCGCGGGCTGGTGCAGGTCGATCCCGACCTGCTCGAGCCCGGCATCGAAACCCTGGCCACGCTGGTTCGCGATGGCCGCGTCAAGCGGCTTGCGATCGAACGCGTGGACGGCGAGCCTGTTGCCGGCTCCGAGGCCGAGCGGCTGCTGGTCGCACACGGCTTCCTCCAGGCGCCGCGGCGGGTCGTGCTGCGTGCCTGAGGGACATACGCTGGAACTCGCCTCGCGCCGCCTCCGCCCGCTGGTGGGAACGACGGTGCGCGCGGGGCCGCTGGAGGGCGCGACCGTGATTGCCGTGGAGGCGCGCGGCAAGCACCTGCTCGTTCACGCCGACGACGGCCGCTCGCTGCACGCCCACCTCGGCATGCACGGCGGCGTGCGGCTGACAGCGCCCGGCGAGGGCCGCGGCCGCCACGTGCTGCACACCGACGCCGGCGATGCGGTGATCCGCGGCACGCTGGTGCGCGTCGTACCGTCTTCGCGGCTGCGGCTGGCGATCGGGCCCGATCTGCTGAAGGAGTTCGACCTGGGCCGGTTTCTGCACCGGGTGAGGCTGATCGATCGCCCGATCGGCGAGGCGGTGATGGACCAGCGCGTGATCGCCGGAGTTGGCAACATCGTCAAGAGCGAGGCGCTGTGGGAGTGCCGCATCGACCCCTTCGCACCTGTCTCCGAACTGGACGACGGCCGCCTTGCCGAGCTGGCTGAGGTGGCCGGCCGGATCCTCCGCGAGGGCGTCGCCTCGGGCGGCGGGCTGCCGCGGCGCGTCTACCGCCGCGCCGGTCGCCCCTGTCCGCGTTGCCGCACCGCGATCAAGAGCGCGCCGCAGGGCGAGCATCGACGCACCAGCTACTGGTGTCCGGCGTGCTGCGTTTGAGGCGGCGGCCGGCGCACGCTTTGGTGGCGGATCGTGCTCGCGGGGTGATGCTGGGGTTGGCCGTGGGGGATGCGCTGGGGGCGGCGCTCGAGTGGGATCATCCCGACCAGATCGTCGCCCGCTTCGGCGGCCCGCTGCGCGACATGGTCGCGTCCAAGATGTGGCAGCTGGGCGAGTGGACGGACGACACGGCGATGGCCGTCGCGCTGGCGGAGAGCCTGGCCGAGCGGCCCGGCTACGACGAGGGCGACGTGCTCGCCCGCTACCTGGTGTGGTCGCGCTCGGCGCCCAAGGACATCGGCGCGACCGTCAGGCATGCGCTTGCCCGTGCCCGCAGCCCCGAGGACGCCCGCCGGGCGGCGGCCGAGTGGCACGGGCAGAGCGGCGGCCACAGCGCCGGCAACGGCTCGCTGATGCGCACCGCCCCGATCGGCATCCGGTTTCGCAACGACCGCGGCGCGATCGAGCGGATCTCGCGTGCCGAATCGTCCTTGACCCACCACGATCCACTGGCCGGAGATGCCTGCGCCTTTCTCAACATCACGATCGCCGAACTGCTGATCGGCAGGCCGCCTCCCACCTCGACCTCGCAGGTCGGCCAGGTGGTCGCGGCAGCCGAGGGCATGACCGCCGAGCAGCTGCTGGAGCCCGTGCAGCGCCAGATGGGCTTCGTGCTGACAACGGTGCGAGTGGCCTACTGGGCAGCCTTCTCGGCCGATGGCTTCGAGCAGGCGGTGATCTTGGCGGCGAACCTGGGCGGCGATGCCGACACCAACGCGGCCGTCACCGGTGCGCTGGCCGGAGCCCGTTTCGGTGCATCGCAGATCCCGCAGCGCTGGCTGGAGCCGCTGCTCGACAGGGACCACATCTCGGGGCTTGCCACCAGGCTGCTTCGCGAGCAGTAGACGGTCGGAACGGTATCCTCTGGCGACCGCCCCCCGGAAGGATTCGACGCATGCCTCACGCCCCAGACCGAAACCTCGCCCTCGAACTGGTGCGCGTGACCGAGGCCGCGGCGCTGGCCGCGTCGCGCTGGGTGGGCGCGGGCGACAAGATCGCCGCCGACCAGGCGGCCGTCGACGCGATGCGGATCATGCTCGACTCGGTGCGGATGGCCGGCGTCGTCGTGATCGGCGAAGGCGAGAAGGACGAGGCGCCGATGCTCTTCAACGGCGAGGAGGTCGGCGACGGAACCGGCCCGGAGGTCGACGTCGCCGTCGATCCGCTCGAGGGAACGCGCTTGACGGCGCTCGGCCAGCCGAACGCGATCGCCGTGATGGCTGTCGCGGAGCGCGGGACGATGTTCTTCCCGGGCGCGGCCGTCTACATGGAGAAGATCGTCACCGGCGTCGACGCGATCGACGCGATCGACATCACGCTCTCGGCGACGGAGAACGTGCAGCGGGTCGCCGAGGCGAAGGGGATCGCGGTACGGGACGTGACCGTCGTCGTCCTCGAGCGAGACC
>JAWVDZ010000302.1:0-5861 GCA_033856955.1 Gaiellales bacterium | reverse complement strand
CTGGAGGAGCTGATGGAACCGTACGGCATCAGGGAGCTGGTGCGCACGGGCAGGATCGCGCTCGACCGTGACGGACTGCTCGGAAAACGCAAGCGAATGCGCGTCGTCGCATAAGGAGAACCACGATGGCAACGATCTACTACGAGTCAGACTGCGACCCCGCCGCCCTCAGCGGCAAGACGATCGCGGTGATCGGCTACGGCAGCCAGGGCCACGCCCATGCCCTCAACAACCACGACTCCGGCAACACCGTCGTGGTCGGCGCGCGGCCCGACTCCCGAGCCTGGAACGCAGCCTCCGCCGACGGTCTTGCGGTGGCCACGGTGGCGGAGGCGACCGCCCAGGGCGACATCGTGATGGTGCTCGTGCCCGACCACATCCAGGCCGGCCTGTACCGCGACGAGATCGCGCCGAACCTCCGCCCGGGCGCGATGCTGATGTTCGCGCACGGCTTCAACATCCGCTTCGGCGGCATCACCCCGGCGGCCGAAGTGGACGTGGCGATGATCGCGCCGAAGGGGCCCGGACATCTCGTTCGCCGCCAGTACGTGGACGGCATCGGCGTGCCGGGGCTGATCGCGATCCACCAGGACGCCACCGGCAACGCGCGTGCGCTGGCGCTGGCCTACGGCCACGGCATCGGCTGCGCCCGCGGCGGTCTGATCGAGACGACCTTCACCGAGGAGACCGAGACCGATCTGTTCGGCGAGCAGGCGGTGCTGTGCGGCGGCACCACGCAGCTGGTGAAGATGGGCTTCGAGACGCTGGTCGAGGCCGGCTACCAGCCCGAGATCGCCTACTTCGAGTGCCTGCACGAGCTGAAGCTGATCGTCGACCTGATGTGGGAGGGCGGCCTGGCCGGCATGCGCTACTCGATCTCGGACACGGCCGAGTACGGCGACCTCACGCGCGGCCCGCGGGTAATCGACGACCACGTGCGCGAGAACATGCGCAAGCTGCTGCGAGACATCCAGGAGGGCGAGTTCGCTCGCGAGATGATGGCCGAAGAGGAGGCCGGGCGGCCCAACTTCGAGCGGCTGCGGGCCGAGAACGCCGACCACCAGATCGAGCGGGTGGGAAAGCGGCTGCGCGACATGATGCCGTGGATCGGCCGCAAGGCGGTCAAGCCGGGCGTCTGATCGCCCCGGCGGCGCCACCACCATGCCTCGACGGTACCTCCGCCGCGCACCGGCGGCACCCGCTCCCCTGCACGACGACTTCGTCCGCATCCGGCGGGAGTTCAAGCTGCCCGAGAGCTTCCCGGAGGATGTCCTGGCACGGGCGGAGGGGGCGGCGGCCGGGGCCTGGACGCGTGAGGGACGCAACGACCTGCGCGACCTGCGGTTCGTCACGATCGACCCGCCCGGCAGCATGGACCTCGACCAGGCGATGCTGCTCGAGCGCAGCGGCGACGGCTACCTGGTGCGCTACGCGATTGCCGACGTCTCGGCCTTCGTCACCACGGGCGACGCCGTCGACAGGGAGGCTTGGAGCCGCGGCCAGACGATCTACTGTCCCGACGAGCGAGTGCCGCTGTATCCGCCCTCGCTCGGCGAGGGCGCCGCGAGCCTGCTGCCCGACCAGGAGCGGCCGGCGCTGGTGTTCGCGATCGAGCTCGACGCCGCCGGCCGCGAGACGTCCGCCCGCGTCGACCGCGCGATCGTGCGCAGCCATGCCCGGCTGGCCTACGGCGAGGCCGAGATCCCATGGCTCGAGCAGATCGGCACGCTGCGGATCGCGCTCGCGCGAAGCCGCGGAGCGGTCACGCTGGATGCGCCCGCCCAGACCGTCGTGACCGATCCCGGGTCGCCCTGCGGATACCGGCTGGAGCTCGAGACCCGGCGGCAGGACGAGGACTGGAACGCCGAGATCTCGCTGCTGGCGGGGATGGCCGCGGCCGGCCTGATGGAGCGGCGGGGGTTGGGACTGCTGCGGACGATGGGCGGCGCCGACAGCTACCGGATCGAGCAGCTGCGGCATGCCGCACGAGGACTGGGCGTCGACTGGCCCGCCGACGTTCCCTACGCCGACTTCGTCACGCGCCTCGACCCGTCCCAGCCGCATCAGGCGGCGCTGCTCGAGGAGGCGCGCGGCGTGATGGGCCACGCGGGCTACATCTTCTTCGAGGGCACGCCGCCGGAGGGCAGCGAGCACGCCGGGATCGCGGCCCGGTATGCCCACACCACCGCGCCCTTGCGCCGGCTGGCCGACCGCTACGTGCTCGACCTGCTGGCCGGAGGCGGCGACCGCGATGCCCTGTCGCGGCTGCCGGACGTGATGGCGGAATCGGGCGCGCGGGCGGGCCAGATCGAGCGCGCCATCATCGACGCCGTCGAGACGAGGCTGCTCGAATACCGCATCGGCGAGCATTTCCAGGCGGTGGCGCTGGAGAACGATCGCCGCGGCACCGTGATCAGGATTGCCGAGCCCGCCGTCCGCGCGCGGCTGCATGCTGAACCACCGCCCAAGCCCGGCGACCTGCTGACGGTCGAGCTGGTGCGGGCTGACCCGGTCTCGCGCTCGCTCGAGTTTCGCTCAGCCTGAGGCGGCCGCGGCCGGCGCCGATGCCCGCTCCAGGCCGCGGACGCTCGGGATCGCGAGCAGGAACACCGTCGACACGCCCAGCCACGCCGCCGATGCCCACAGCGTGGCGCGCACACCCAGCGCGCCCGCGACCGGCCCGGCCAGCGCCATCCCCAGCGGCATCAGCGCGAACGTCGCCATCCGCTCGAAGCTGGAGACGCGGGCCAGCAGGTCGGCCGGCACCCGCTCCTGGATGGTGGTGTCCCACAGCACCATGTAGAGCGCGATCGATGCGCCGGCGGGCACGCCGCTGATCGCGATCAGCCAGGTGGGCGCGGCGACCGCGAGCAGCCCGAGCAGCGGCACGAAGGCGGCGTTGATCACCACCGCCACCAGCAGCGGCCGGCGCGGATGCAGGCGCAGGCCGAGCACCCCTCCCGCCACCGAGCCGATCCCGTATGCGGCCGAGATCAGCGCCCAGGCGCCCGCTCCGCCCAGCTCCCGCTTGCTGACGACCGGGCCCAGCACCATGTACGGCCCCAGGATCACGAGGCACCAAAGCGCGGTGTCGAGCATCATCGCCAGCAGCCAGCCGTGCGACCGCACCGCCCGCCACCCCTCCCGCAGCTCGCCCACGAAGCTGACCGCCCCCACGGCGCGCACCACCGGGGCGAGACGGACGCGCGACAGGATCAGCGCGGCGGCCAGGAACGAGCAGGAGTCGACCGCGATCGCCCAGCCGGCGCCCGCGGTGGCGACGAGCAGGCCGGCCAGCAGGGGGCCGACCACCCGCATCGCGTTCGACTCGAGGTGGCGAAGCGCGTTCGCCCGCTGAAGCATCGACGCGGGCACCGTCGCGGGCAGCAGGCCCGCCAGCGCCGGCGTGTGGAACGCGTCCGCGGCGCCGGCGACGGCGGCCAGCACCGCCAGCTGCCAGACCCTGGCGTGCCCCGTGATCAGGAGCAGTGCCATGGCGCCCTGCCCGGCGGCGCTGGCGACGTCGGCGGCCAGCATCACGCGGATCCTGGGCAGGCGGTCGGCCCACACGCCTCCGACCAGCAGCAGCGCGACCAGCGGCACGGCCTCTGCGCCCAGCACCACCCCGAGCGCCGTGGGCGAATCGGTCAGATCGAGCACCGCGAAGGCCAGCGCCACCGGCGTCATCCACGACCCGAGCAGCGTCACCGCGAGCGATGCGAACAGCAGCCGGAAGGGCCGCTCGCCGAGCGGGGCAAGGGTGTCGGGAAGCCGCATGGGGCCAGCGTATCCTCAGCGGCGGTGGGAGTGCGGGCGGCCTCTGCCCGCGGCTCAGCAGTCCTCGCGAGCGGCCTCGGCCAGCTCGATGTAGCAGTCGAGCTCGTCCGGCTCGGTGTTCTCGATCCCGTTCAGCGTGATCTGGAGCTGGAGGCCGAGCACCCGGCAGGGCAGGTCGCTGACGCTGCCCGGAACCGAGAGCGTGAACTGCACCAGGTCCTGCCCGGTCTCCTCGCCGACCACCCGGTAGACCCAGCGCATCGTGCCTTCCGGACCGTCCACCTGCCATCCGAACACCCGCAGCCGTTCGCCGGCGCGCTCGGCGTCGGTCACCGGCGAATCCATCAGACCGCGGATGATTCCTGTGATGGTGCCGTCTCCGGCCCGGTTGCCGCGGTGCTCCTTGATCAGCACCGGCAGCAGGAGCGGTTCTCGGTGGGCGGGGATCGGCTCGTTTTCGGAGGACACGGGGGGACTCCTGGCGAGGTTGCCTTCCAAAGGTACGAACAAACCATCTCGTTGAAAACCCCCCGATGGTGGATTGAGCAGCCAGCTAGCATCATCGCCACCGTGAGAGATGCCGACGCGACCCCGGCGCTCCTGACGCTCGCGCCTCAAGGCGCCGTGCGAGCCGTCGCCCTATTCGCTCACGGCGGGCGCAGCAAGAGTGCGCAGCCCGGCTCGCGACTCCAGGGGCCGGCCTTGCGAATGTACCCGTTCCTGCTGGGCGTCCACCGCGAAGGGCGCGGCCACGGCATCGCCGCCTGCCAGCTCCGCTACCGCGTGCGCGGCTACAACGATGGAGACCCTGTGGAGGACGTCGAGTGGGCGCTGACCGAGATCGCGGGCCGCCATGGCGAGGTGCCGGTGTGCCTGGTCGGCCACTCGATGGGCGCACGGTCGGCGCTGCGTGCGTCCGGAGCCGGCAACGTCCGCGCGGTTGCGGCTCTGGCGCCGTGGCTGCCGCCGGGCGAGCCCGTCCGGCAGCTGGCCGGGCGTAGCGTCGTGATCGCGCACGGACGTCGAGACCGGGTGACCGACCCGGCCGGCTCGCTGGAGTATGCGCTGAGGGCGCAGCCGGTGGCAGAGCGCCTGTGCCGGTTCGAGGTCGAACGCTCCGGCCACGCGTTGCTGGAACGGTTCTGGGTGTGGCAGAGGCTGGTGCGCGAGGTCGTCCTGGCCTCACTGGGAGCGGAGCCGTGGAGCTCCCGGCTGCAGCGTGCATTCGCGCTGCCGGGCGAGCTGGCGTGCCGGGTGGAGCTGTGATCATCGAAGCCGTCCAAGCGGGTGACGTCGAGCGGGTGATGGAGCTGATTGAGGAGCACCCCGAGCGTGCGGCGGAGCGGGACGCCCAGGGTGTCTCGGCGCTGCTGCACGCCTGTTACATGGGCCGCCCCGACATCGTCGACGCGATCCTCCCCCGGCTTCCCGCCCTCGACCTGCTGGAGGCGGCCGCTGTCGGTGACACGCGGCGAGTCGCGCAGTGGCTGGAGAACGACGACGCTGTCGAACGGCGCAGCGGCGACGGCTTCACCGCCCTGCACTACGCCGCCTTCTTCGGATGGCCTGAGATCGCCGGCCTGCTGATCGCGGCCGGAGCCGACGTGGCCGCGGTGGCGTCCAACCCGATGGCGGTGCAGCCGCTCCACAGCGCGGCCGCCGCATCCCAGCGCGACGTCGCCGAGCGGCTGCTGGCCGCCGGCGCCGACCCCGACGCGCGGCAACAGGGCGGCTTCGTGCCGATTCACGCCGCGGCCCAGAACGGCGACGCGGCGCTGGCCGAGCTGCTGCTCGACCACGGCGCCAACCCGACGCTCGAGACCGACGACGGCCGCTCGGCCGCCACCATCGCCCGCACCGCCGGGCATGGGGAGCTCGCGGACCGTTTGGATGAGAGGTCGAAGCCCTCGTCGTGACACGGTCATCGCGCGCAACCGGGGTCTGACCCCGCCAGGGGTCTGACCCCAACCCGAGTGCTACCCGCGACCGACCCGCCCCGGGATCCGCAGCGCACGGCCAATGGCGACACCGGTGGCGGCCGCGAGCACGCCCATCACGAACCCCACCGCCGCGGGCACCTCGAC
>JAWVDZ010000301.1:0-2901 GCA_033856955.1 Gaiellales bacterium | reverse complement strand
AACCGGTCCGCTGGTCGGCGCCTGGCTCGACCGCGCCCCGTCGCGCACCGGTCTGGTGGCGGCGACGCAGACGGTGCGGGGCCTGCTGCTGGTGACGTTGGTGGGCGTCGGCGAGCTGATCGACCCGCCGGCCGCCGTGTACATCCTGATCCTCGCCGGTCTGGGGCTGACCTTCCCGCTGCCCAATCCCGGATTCCGCGCCCTCATCCCGCTGCTCGTGCCACGGCCGCTGTGGGTGCGGGCGAACGCCGTCGACAGCATCGCCTACGACGCCTCGTTCGTGATCGGCCCGGCACTGGCGGCCGCCGTGGTGACCGGCGTGGGGGCGCCGTTTGCGATCCTGCTCCAGGCCGGCGCCACGTTCGCCGCCGCGCTGGCCGCGCGCCGCGTGCGCGAGCCCGCAGGACGTCCGCTCAGCACCGAACCCGCCTTCCAGGCGGCATGGAGCGGCCTTCGCGCGGTCTGGACGCACGTCGAGCTGCGCGCGACGATGGTGCTGATGTTCGTCTCGGGCATCGGCTTCGGCGTGTTCACGATCGGACTGCCGCTATGGGCGCGCGACCAGCTCGGCCACTCGGCGGGCGCGTCGGGCTGGATGTGGACGGCGATCTCGGCCGGGTCGATCATCGGCGGACTCACCTACGGCGCTCGCCGCCCGGCCGGGTCGGATTCCCGTCATGTGGTGACGTTCATCGCACTGGCCGGTCTGCCGCTGCTGCTCGTCCCGTTCGCGCCCTCGCTGGCGACCGGCATGGCCTGCATGTTCGCGGCCGGACTGTTCACGGCGCCGGCCATCATCTCGATGTTCGCGATCCGCCAGACGGCGGTCCCGCCCGAGCTGCACGGCCGCACGTTCGCGATCACGGTCAGCGTCAACGTCGCCGGCGGCCCGGTGGGGGCGACGCTTGCCGGGCTGCTGGTCGGCAGCCTGGGCGTGCATGCGATCCTGTTCGCCGCCGGCTCGGCGCAGCTCGCCGCGGCCGGCCTGGCGGCGCTGATGTTGGCACGATCCCCGTCCCCAGCGCGAGCGTTCGCTCCCCCGAACTAGGGACCATTCCAATCGAAGGGGAAGTGCTTGCTCGAGCGGCCGTCCCATTCCCACTTGAATCCGAAACCGTCGGCGTGGTCGATGGTCGCCGTGCCCCACGTCGCAATCTGACCAGGTCCTACCTCAGCGCCCGGAGGGTTGTGAACCTGGACCCGCCGGCCGGGGAGCGTGGTCGGCCCGGTCAGCGCCTCGGCGCGCGCGCTCGCCTTGCCGGGAACCTCCGCCGCCCAGTATGCGAGGTCGTCCGCGATCTCGAACGTGATCGGCACGTACTCGATCCCGCGAACCTCGCCGATCACGGCGGCGAAGTCGCCGGGCCAGCCGCCCGCCTGGCCGCCGAAGATCATCTGCAGCGCCTCGCGCTGGCCCTCATCCGCGCGCTCGTCCATGTAGATGCCCATCGTGGCCTTCGTCTCGCCTCCCCAGATGTTCCCGACAAAGACGCCGAGGGCGACGACGTTCAGGTCGTCCAGGGACACGTCGCCGTAGCGACCCTCACGGATGTGCCAGGCAAGGATGCCGTTGCATTCGCCCTCGCTGGGCGCCTGGGCGAACGTGCAGGGACACGGGATCGTACAGTTGCAGACATCGAACCAATCTCCAGCAGCATGCCACTGCGGTACGTCCGGCATGTGAGCCTCCTCGGTCGACGCGGGAATGCTTTCAAGTAGCCGTGGGAGAGTCAACCCCAGCCCTCCTGAAACGAGCGCTACCCGGGATAGCGGGCGATGCGCACCAGCGCGTCGCGTGCCGACCGCGTCGAGCGGCTGGCCCGGACGACGTCCAGGAGCGCCCCGGTGCACAGCGGGTCAAACTGCGTGCCGGCACAGCGATCGATCTCGCGCATCGCATCCTCGAGCGTCAGCGCCTTGCGGTACACACGGTCCTCGGTCATGGCGTGGAAGGCATCGCAGACGGCGATCACGCGCGAGCCCAGCGGGATCTCATCGCCGCACAGTCCCTCGGGATAGCCACGGCCGTCCCAGCGCTCGTGGCTTGATCGCACCAGCGGCACCAGCTCGGCGAAGAACGGCACCGGCTGAAGGATGCGGGCTCCGATGTCGGGGTGCTGCTGCATGACCGCGATCTCCTCGCCCGTCAGCGAACCAGGCTTGCGCAAGATCGCCTCGGGAATGCCTATCTTGCCGATGTCGTGCAGCAGCGCGCCCAGCTTGACGATCCGCATGTCGGAGTGGCTGAGCCCGATCTGCTCACACACGCCCCCCGCCAGGTCGGCGATCTGGCTTGCGTGGTCGTTGGTGTAGGCGTCTTTCGCCTCCAGCGCCGCCGCAAGGGTGCCCAGGGTGGCGAAGTACGCGTCCTCCAACCGCTCGGCCATGCGGGCGCGGGTCACCATCGTGCCGGCCTCGGCCGTCAGCGCGGACGCCAGCCGCAGCTCGGCATCGGTGAACGGCCGCGGCCGCTCGTCGTAGACCTCGATCAGGGCGTAGGGCTCCGACTCGACCGTCAGCGACAGCATCAGCAGCGAGCGGTAGCCGAGCTCCATCAGCCAGCGGGCCTCGGCGGGATCGATCGGCTCGACGTCCAGCGAGCAGGTGTACGGCACGCCGGTGCGCAGCACGGCCTCCGTGCGTGGGTAGTCGGCCAGCGCGTACTCCTCCGCGGCTGCTTCCCAGCGGTGGGGCGGCTGTGCGTAGCCGGCCCGGTCACGGACGACGCCCCGTTCGGCGTCCACGATCGAGACGAGGCAGGCGCTGGCGCCGAGGAACTCGGTCAACTGGCGCGAGAGGCTGGCCAGCATCTCGGGCACGTCGTCGCCGGCCGCGAGCGACTGGGCGGCCTCGATCACCCGCAGCACGGGCTCGAGCTGCTCGCGGGCGAGCGGCTCCATC
>JAWVDZ010000300.1:0-5016 GCA_033856955.1 Gaiellales bacterium | reverse complement strand
GGCGCGGCATCGGGCATGACCTGATCGCGACGCTAATCGAGAGCCTGCCGGATGACGTTCGCTATCTGGTCGTGACGACGCTCTCGCAAGCCACGACTGAGGAGTACGACGAGGACACCTACGCCGGCACGCGGCGGTTCTACCAGCAGAACGGCTTCGAGCCGATCTGGGAGCCGGAGGGCTGGTGGAGCGCAAGAAACCAGGCCGTCGTGATGGTTCGCCGGCTTCCCGGGCCAGGAGAGTGAACTAACTCCAGGTCGGTGCCCGGCGACCCTCGAGCCGCTCCAGACCCGCCCAGTCCGCCCGCACGGGCGTGAAGCACTCGGCCACCGTCGCCCCGTCCGGGCCGACATCGACCTGGTGCGGCACGCCTCCGGGGATGTTCCAGGTGTCCCCCGGCCCCACCTCGCGCGTCTCGTCGCCGATCCGAAACCGCATTGACCCAGCGATGCAGACGCCCAGCTGCTCGTTGTCGTGGCGATGCTCAGGGACGGCGCGACCTGCCTCCAGCTCGATCACGGCGAACGTCGTGCGCTCGCCCTCCACCGCCCAGCCCGCCACGCCGTCCCAGATCCGAAGCGGCGCGAGCTCATCCAGGCCGGCAAATGCGCTCGTCATGCGGTCCTCCATGGACAACAGCCTACGTGATTGGCGATGATGGCGCGGTGACCCTGATGATCGAATCAATTGCGCCGGCGGAGGTGGATCCGCGCGCCACCCAGCAGATGGTGCCGATGCGCGATGGGATCAACCTCGCGATCGACGTCTACCTGCCGGACGGGCCCGGCCCGTGGCCGGCGGTGCTGGTGCGGCTGCCCTACGACAAGAACGGCCGCTACTGCTGGATGCCCTTCCTTTCCCGCCACTTCACCGAGCGCGGCTACGCCTTCCTGCCCCAGGACGTGCGCGGCAAGTTTCGCAGCGAGGGCGAGGTGAACGCCTTCGTTCACGAGGTCGAGGACGGCTACGACACGATCGAGTGGATCACCCAGCAGCCGTGGGCGAACGGCGACGTCGGCATGTGGGGCGACTCGTACTACGGCTTCACGCAGTGGGCCGCCGTCGCCTCGGGCCACCCCGCGCTGAAGGCGATCGTGCCGCGGGTGACGATGGCCGACCTTTTTCGCTGGTTCGACGGCGTGACCCCGCTCTACGGCGCCCACTACATGGCCGAGTACTGGAGCGATGGCCGAAGCCACCACTTCACGCCCGACTGGTCGCATCGCCCGCTGAGCGAGGTGTTCGACCCGGCCTTCGAGCTGATCGGCTCACGCTCGATCGCGTTCGACCTGCTGCTGGCGGTGGCGGAGGGTCAACCGGAGCCGCAGCTCTACCCCGGTGGCCACCCGTTCGAGCGCCTGCGCATCCCGACCCTGCACGGCGTCGGCTGGTTCGACAACATCACTCCGCCGCACATGCTCGACTACGAGCGGCTGATGTCCGACCCCGCCACCGCGCCGTACCAGTACCTTCACGCCGGATCGACCGACCACGAGAACTACCAGTTCGAATCGGTGCCGATCCCCGAGTCGGCCGACCACGACAAGCACGACGACGCGCTGGAACTGATGCTGCCGCGCTACATCACCCCCGCGATCGACTTCTTCGATGCCTTCCTCTCGCGGCGCACCGAGCCCGGTACCGTGCCGCGGGCGCGCTGGCACCTGGGCAACGTCGGCTGGCGGAGCTCCCCCACCTGGCCCCCCACCGGCGCAGCCCAGCGGCGGCTGCATCTGACCGCCACGGGCGGGCTGGCCGGCGAGCCGCAGCCCGGCGGCGAGGTGGCCTGGACACACGACCCGCAGCATCTCGTCCCCTCCACGATCGAAAACGCGTTCGCCTTCCTCTACGAGTATCCGGACGAGAATCAGGTCGCCTCGCGGCCGGACGTCGCCGTCTTCACCAGCGATCCGCTGTCAGAGCCGCTGACGCTCACCGGGAGGGTGGTCGCAGACCTGTGGGTCGGCAGCGACGGCCCATCGATGTTCGTGCACGTCAAGCTGGTGAACGTGGCCCCCGACGGCTCGGCACACGTTCTACTGTACGGCCAGGACGCCGTCGACCAGCCCGGCGAGGGCGCGCACGCTCCCATCTACCTGGGCCACACCGGCCACCGGCTGATGCCCGGCCACCGGCTGCGGCTGCAGGTCGCCTCGAGCGACTTCCCGCTCTACCTCCCCCACCCCGGCACCGCCGAGAATCCGTGGACGGCGGTCGAGACTCAGGTCAACCACCAGCGTCTGCTGACCGGACGGTCGTACCTCAGCCTGACCGTGTTCGATGGCGCTCTGGACTGAGCTTCCTTCTAGCGCCAGATCTGGTCGATCGCCCGCACATCCGCAGCGTGTCCCAGGAACGGCCCCACTCGGTAGCCGTCCTGTAGCGTGCGAAGCACGCTGTAGGAGTACGTCTTGCGGCCGTAGGCGCCGGGCTTCACGCCCGGGCCGATCAGGAAGCAGACGGTGTGGCCGCCCTGGGCGAGCGGATCCTTGACCTGCATGCCGCCGGTCCGCATGTCCTCGTCGAACAACACGATGATCAGGTCGTTGCGGCCGTAGGCAGGGGACGCCTGGATCAGGGGGATCTCGCGCGCCAGGAAGGTGTCGAACTGCGTGTAACGGTTGTGGATCGGCGCGCAGTTTCCGTTGGCGTCCTCGCACCCGTTGGGGATCACGAAGTTGAACCGCGGGTTCGTCCCCGCGGCCAGGTCGGCGTTGAAGAACTCCATCTCCTGGCCGGCCTGGACGTCGCGCGCGAGGCACTCCTGTGACGGCGTGGTGGCCGAGAAAACCCCGCCCGGGCCCTCGATGTCGTCGAAGTTGATGGGCGGGTTGCCGGTGGTGTAGAAGCCCGTCAGCGGGCAGTTGCCGTGCGGCACGCAGTCTCCCGTCGAGCTCTGCACCTCGGTGGTGCCATTGGGCACCAGGTTGCCGCACCGCTGGCCCTCGTCCTCGAGCCATGTCTTCCAGCTGACCCCGGCCAGATCGAGCTGGTGGTAGAGGTTGTCCACGTCCTGGTGGCAGGCGATGCCGCCGTCCTGCTGCTGGCAGCGATTGAACTGGCCGCTCATCAGCGCCACGTAGTTGGCCTGCGACCAGTGCGTGGCGGCGTAGTAGCTGTTGAGCCAGGCCGACCGCGGCTTGAGCGTCTTGATCGTGTAGGGCGAGTTGGTGGCCGTGATCGCCTTGTAGTCGGAGTTCTCACCGATGATCACGAACACATGGCCAATGCTGGGAACGCCTTCGCCCGCCGGAGCGGCGGACGCGCTCGCGCCCGCCATTGGCAGAAGCAACAGAGCAATCATCAGCACGCAGGCGAAACGCCGTGTGGTCACGGACCAACCCCTTCCCTCCGGACAACGATACGGGCCGCGAATCGGGAGGGCAAGCGGTTAGTGTGGTCACATGCCGTCTGGGATCCGCGTTCGGCCCGCAACGATATCGTCAGCGCTACGCGAACCGCTTGACGAACTCGAGCGCCTTGTCGGCCACCTCCCGCCAGCCGTCGTCGATGGTGAGCGCGTGCCCGCGTCCGGGAATCTCGACGATCTCCGTGATGCCGTCGTTCTTCTGCTGCTTCTTGTATGAGGCGTTGGCGATCGCCCACGGCACGGTGTGATCCTTCTCGCCGGAGATGATCAGGAGCGGCCCCCGCTTGGAGTTCTTGGTGTCGACCTTCGCCTCCGTCCAGGGGTTCAGGTTCGCGGCCGCGGCCTGGAAGATGGGCGCGCCGGAGGCCGGTACGGCGTACGTCTCGTAGAGGCGCTTGGCCTCGTCCTCGTCGACGGCGTTTGCGAACGCGTAGCGGAACTGCTCATAGGTCAGCGGCACGGCGCGGTTTCGGTTGGCCGGGTTGCCGAGCACCGGAGCCGCCGAGCGAAGGGCCGAGACCGGCAGCGGCAGGACGCCCCGGAACGGCGCCGGGTCGATCGCGACTGTGGCCTTCGAGCGGCCGCGCCCGGCGAGGATCTGCGCCAGCAGCCCGCCGAAGGAGTGGCCGACGATGGCCGGCTTCTTATCCAGCTTGCCGATCAGGCCCTCGAGGTGATCGGCGACCTGCCCGACCGTCTTGTGGGCAAACGCCTCGGGGTGCTCCTTGGCCTCCGCCACCGTCTCGGGATCGTCCGGCCAGCCCAGCGTCATGGCGCTCAGACCGGCCCCTTCGAACACCTCCACCCAGCGATCCCAGCTGCTGGGCAGCAGCCACAGCCCGTGGATGAACACGGCCGGCCTGAGTCCGGAGCCGTTTGCCCGTTCGATCTGAGCTTTATCGTGTTCTATGACGGTCGACACGGCGTTCCCCCCTGTTGTCGTCGTTGACCGCATGGGCTGCGGATCGGGCCACAGTCTATTGCGGCCGGAGTGTGCGCTCCCCGAGCAGCCGCTCCAGGCCCCGCCGCGTTCGGTCGAACACGCTCGTGTCGCCGCTCATCGCGAACGTGGCGTGGGCCATCAGCAGCAGGGCGTTGGTCTCATACGCCAGCTGCTCAGGCTCGACGGTCGCGTCGAGTTCGCCGGCAACCTGCGCCTGCCGGACGGCCTCGACCAGCTCCCCCATCCACTCGCCGCTGAACTCCGCGATGCTCTCCTTCACCCTGCCCGGCCGGGAATCGAACTCGGCTCCCACCGCGGCAAAGAAGCAGCCGCCCGGAAACACGCGCCGTTCCAGGTGGGTAAGAAACAACTCCGAGAGCGCCCAAAGCCGCCGCAGGCCGTCGCCGGTCGCCCGACCCGGCCGCACCACCTCGGCCTCGAAGATATCCCCGGCATGGCCGATCGTGGCCAGCTGAAGCTCCTCCTTGGACTTGAAGTGCGCGTAGAGCCCGCTCTTGCTCATTCCGATGTGGCGAGCCAGGTCGCCGATCGACAGCCCGTCCAGCCCGTCAACGGTGGCCAGGGCGGCGGCGGCGTCGAGGATGGTGATCCTGCTACGGGCACCGTCGGCGCGGCCTCGAGGGCGGTCGTCGGTGGATGCAGGACGGTTCATGTTTGACAAGTTAGCACGATCGTTCGTATA
>JAWVDZ010000299.1:0-5854 GCA_033856955.1 Gaiellales bacterium | reverse complement strand
GCTACTCGACGATCGACCAGCAGCTGCGCAAGCTCGCACCGCGGCTCTCCTCGCAGCTCGCAGCGTCGGGGCTGTTCTTCTTCGCCTGCGGGCTGTCGAAGAAGCTGCTGGTGGCGGACACGCTCGCGCCGCACGTGGACAAGCTGTTCCTCCAGCACGGCCACCTCGGTCTGGTCACCGGCTGGGCGGCCGGCCTCGGCTACGCGCTGCAGCTCTACTTCGACTTCTCCGGCTACTCGGACATGGCGGTCGGCCTCGCCTTCCTGCTCGGCTTCCGCTTCCCGCAGAACTTCAACTCGCCCTACGCCTCGGTCAACATCAGCGAGTTCTGGAGGCGCTGGCACATGTCGCTCTCGTTCTGGTTGCGCGACTACCTGTTCATCCCCCTGGGCGGATCACGCAACGGGCGCTGGCGAACGCTTCGAAACCTCTCGATCACGATGTTCCTGGGCGGGCTGTGGCACGGCGCGGCGTGGACGTTCGTGATCTGGGGTCTGCTGCACGGGCTGTTCCTGGTCATCCACAATATCGCCCGAGACCACGGGCTGACCCCGCCCAGCGTGGCGGTGAACCGCGCGATCACGTTCGCCTGCGTGGTGGCGGCGTTCGTCGTGTTCCGCGCCCCCAACATGAACGTGGCCGGGGACGTGCTCTCGGCGATGGCCGGCCTGCACGGGGTGGGCAGCGCGCACGCGATCCGCGCCATCGGCCTGACGTTCGCGGCCTCGATCGTGGCGGCTCTGGTATGGGTCAACGTGATGCCGAACACCTGGCAGGTCGAGATCCGGCCGCGGCCGGTGTACGGCCTCGCGCTTGGGCTTGCGATGGCGGCCGCGATCCTCCAGATCGCCGCCCCCAGCCCGTTCCTCTACTTCCAGTTCTGATCGGCAAGCGTCCGCAGCTCGCGGAACCAGCGCAGCTTCTCGTCAAACGGAACGGCCGCGTTGGCGGGCGAGGTCGAGGGCAGCACGAACAGCGGCCGGCCCTCCAGTCGACGCTCCTGCAGCCCGTGGCCGACCCGCTCACCGAAGGCGCCGGAGTAGGCCTGCTTGCCGACGAAACCAAATCCGCCCGGCGTCAGCTCGCGCGCGATCCGGCCCAGCCGCTCCTGCGCGTCGGCGAAGTCGGTGCGGCGAAGCTCGCCGCTTCCGCGGGTCACCCGCCGCGCCGCGTTGGTGATGCCAAGGCCGTGCTCGAGCAGCTCCAGCTGCTGGTGGGGCTCCAGCAGGTGAGGCGTCAGGCCCGACCCGGCCAGCAGGCGCCAGAAATCGTTGCGCGGATTGGCGAAGTGGTGGCCGGCCTCGGCCGAGCGGATGCCGGGATTGATGCCGACGAACACGCAGCGCAGGTGGGGGCCGAGGATGTCGGGGAGCCGTTGCACCGCTACATCGTCGCAGTTCTCGCGCCCTACCGGCCGCCTTGGCGAGCGAAAACCGAGCAGTACGAGGAGCGAGGGAGGCACAGTGCTTCGCACGGGCCGGCCGAAATCACAAAGTAATGCGACGGTTTGCAGCCACCACTACTCCGTGGAGTACTTGGGCTGCACTTTCTCGCCGCGAATCCGCGCCACGCAGTGGTTTGCGGCGATCGCGGCCTCCGAGAAGCCGACCGTGATCAGCGTGATCTTGCCGTCGTAGCCGGCCACGTCGCCGGCGGCGTAGACGCCCGGGACGTTGGTGCGCATGTCAGGCGTGACCTTGATCTGGCGCTTGTTCTCGAACTCGAGCCCCCAGTTCGCGATCGCTCCCAGGTGCGAGATGAAGCCGAGCAGCGTCACCACCGCGTCCAGCTCGATGCGGCGCAGATCGCCGGTCTCGGTGTTCTCGACCGTGATCGCCTCCAGGCGGCCGTTGCCGTCGGCACCGCGCACCTCGTGCGGCGTGAGGATCTCGACGCACCCCTCCTCGGCCAGCCGCCGCACCTCGTTGACCGACGACTCGAGACCGCGGAAGCGATCGCGGCGATGGATAAGCACGATCGGAAGCTCGGCGGTGTCCTGCAGGTTCATCGCCCAATCCAGCGCCGAGTCGCCGCCGCCCACAAGCGCCACGCGCTTGCCGGCGAAGGCCGCCTTCTCCTTGACGTAGTAGTGCAGACCGGAGCCTGCAAAGGCCTCCAGCTCGGGCAGGCCCAGCGTGCGCGGGTTGAAGGCGCCGTGGCCGGCGGTGATGATCATGGTGCGAGTGAGCAGCGTCTCTCCGGTGGCGGTGTGCATCTCGATCACGTCGTCGTCGCGGTGCTCGATCGTCTCCACCACCTCGCCCAGCCGCACCTCCGGGTCGTACTGCATCGCCTGCTCGGTCAGCTGGTCGATCAGCACCTGACCGTTGATCTTGGGGAACCCCGCGACGTCGAAGATGTGCTTCTCGGGATAGACGGCGCTGACCTGCCCGCCCAGCTGCTCGAGGCTCTCCACGATCCGCACCGAGGCGTCGCGGTGACCGCCGTAGTACGCGGCTGCAAGGCCGGACGGCCCACCCCCGATGATGGTGATGTCGACGATCTTCTCGGCGCTCAAGCTGCCGTACCTCCTACCGCATTCTCGTGAGTTTGGATCCAAACTCTACCTGCCGCGGCGTTCGGTGCGCGCAGCTACTCAGTGCGAGCAGCCGCAGTCCGGTTCGCAGCTGCCCTCGGCCTCGGGCAGCTCCGCCACGGGCGCCTCCTCCTTGGCCTGGAAGGAGCTGCCACAGCCACACGCGGCCACCACGTTGGGATTCTCGATCTGGAATCCGGCACCCGTCAGGCCGTCGATGTAGTCCACGCTCGAGCCCTCCAGGTAGGGCAGGCTGAAGCGGTCGACGACCACCCGAACGCCGTACGAGTCCCAGGCCTCGTCATTCTCGTCGGCCGCGGCGTCGAAGCCGAGCGCGTACTGAAAGCCGGAGCACCCGCCGCCTTCAACCGCGACCCGAAGCGCGGTCAGCGCGGGGTCATTCTCGGCGGCCATCAGCTCCTTGATCTTCTCCGCCGCTCGCTGGGTGATGGTGACCATCGTGGGTGTCGTCCCTCTCGAAGATGCGGGCGTTTTGCGCCCCCTTCCTCTCATATCGTAGCGAAGGCACCGGAACATGAGCCCGAGCCCGTTCGGGCCATACTTTGTGACACAGGATACCCTTTTGGCTACGCGGTTTGTGGCCGCTCCGACCCGGAGATCGTCACACCCTCTCGCGGCGATGCTATAGTCGCGTCCGAGTGTTGGGGCACTGGGCATCCGTGCTGGTCTTCGCAGCGATCGCTCTTGCGATCCCGCTGTCACTTCTTTTCGCCACATTCGCACTCGACACGCGCTCCAAACGGCGGGCCGGAGACAAGACGATCCCATTCGAATCGGGCGTCTCGGCCAGCACCTTTCACGCCCACAGGTTCACCATCTCGTACTACCTGACGGCGATGCTGTTCATCGTGTTCGACATCGAGATCGTGTTCCTCTACCCGCTGGCCCTGCGCATGCACCACCTGGGCAGCTTCGGGTTCGCCGAGATGGCGGTGTTCGTCGCGCTGCTGGTGGTCGCGTACGTGTACGTGTGGAGGAAGGGCGCGCTCGAGTGGCGGTGACCCCGGTCAGCATCTCGAAGGCCGTGCGGGCCGGAGACCTGGAGCAGTACGTGATGTTGACCACGGTCGAGAAGGCGATGGCATGGACGTCGTCCAACTCGATCTGGCCGGCCGGGTTCGGGCTGGCCTGCTGCGCGATCGAGATGATGTCGCTGCCGTCGCCGCGCTACGACATCGCCCGCTTCGGCTCCGAGGTGTTTCGCTCCTCGCCGCGGCAGGCCGACCTGATGATCGTCTCCGGCCGCGTCTCCCACAAGATGGTGCCCGCGCTGCGCCAGGTGTACGACCAGATGCTGCTGCCCAAGTGGGTGATGGCGATGGGCGCCTGCTCGAGCTCGGGCGGCATGTTCGCCAACTACGCGATCCTCCAGGGGGTCGACAAGGTGGTGCCGGTGGACGTGCACGTGCCCGGCTGCCCGCCCCGGCCTGAGGCGGTCGTCGACGGCCTGCTGCTGATCCAGAAGAAGATCCGGTCCGGCATCGCCCCGGCCTACGACCTGGAGAAGTCGAAGGCGTGACCGCCGCCGAGCTCTCCGACGCTCTGGAGCGGGCCGTTCCCGGCGCTGTGTCTGCGCATGAGGATGCCATCGACATGCCCACGCTGACGGTGCACCGTGAGCGGCTGGTCGAGGTCTGCCGGAGCCTGCGCGACCAGCATGGCAAGAACTTCCTGTCGGCTGTCACCGCCGTCGACTACCTGGGCTACGGCGAGGAGGTGGCCGGCTACTTCGGGTCGGAACGCGGCCGCGATATCAACCGCACCGGCAGCTGGGGCGCTCCCGAGACGGCCCCGCCGATGCCAACCCGGTTCTCGGTCAAGTACCACATGGCGCACGTCGGCGAGGGCGAGCTGGGCCGCGTCCGTGTGCAGGTCTTCATCGAGGATGGCGAGACCGTGCCCAGCGTCGTCTCGGTGTGGCCGACGGCCGACTGGCACGAGCGCGAGCAGTACGACCTGATGGGGATCGTGTTCCACGGCCACCCCAACCTCAAGCGCCTGCTGATGCCGTCCGACTGGGACGGCCATCCCCTGCGCAAGGACTACCCGATCGGCGGAGAGCCGGTTCAGTTCACGGACGCCGAATGAGCACCGCCACCTCCAGCCCGGTCGTCCCCCTCTGGCAGCCCTGCGTGATCCCGCCCGGCGCGCCGAGCAAGATCGACCCGCCCGAGGGCGAGGATCTGATCACCGTCAACTTCGGCCCCAACCACCCCTCGACGCACGGGGTGCTGCGGCTGATCGTGACGCTGGACGGCGAGGTGGTGGTCGGCCTCGACGCCGACATCGGATACGTCCACACCGGCTTCGAGAAGAACTTCGAGCAGAAGACGTACTGGAAGGGCATCCCCTACGCGCCGCGGATGGACTACCTGGCCTTCTTCGCCAACGAGCTGGCCTACGTGGGCGCGGTGGAGCGGCTGATCGGGATCGAGGTGCCGGAGCGGGCGCAGTGGATCCGCACCCTGTTCGCTGAGCTGAACCGCATCCACAGCCACCTGATCTTCCTCGGCACCAGCGGCGTCGAGCTGGGCGCGATCTCGCTCTTCTTCTACTGCCTGCGCGAACGCGACAAGGTGCTCGACCTCTTCGAGATGGTGACCGGGGTGCGAATGCACGACCGCTATCCGCAGTTCGGCGGCGTGGCCGAGGATCTCCCCAAGGGGTTCCTGGCCGAGGCCCGCGCCTTCTGCGAGGACATGCCGCGGAGGATCGACGAGTACCTCGACCTGGTGGCCGGCAACTCGGTGTGGCGCGACCGCTACCGCGGCATCGGCACGATCACGCCCGAGACCGCGATCGCGATGGGGCTGTCCGGCCCCAACCTGCGCGCCACCGGCGTGCCGTACGACCTGCGCCGGGACGAGCCGTACCTGATCTACGACCAGCTCGAGTTCGAGGTCATCACGGGCGAGCGCGGCGACGCGTTCGATCGCCTGATCTGCCGCACCAAGGAGATGTACGAGTCGGTGAAGCTGATCGAGCAGTGCCTGGACAGCATGCCCGGCGGGCCGGTGATGGCCGATGACCGAAAGCACGTGCTGCCCCCGCGCCACGAGCTGCACACCTCGATGGAGTCGCTGATCCACCACTTCAAGCTGGTCACCGAGGGCTTCCGCGTTTCGCCCAACCAGATCTACCACGCCGTCGAGTCACCGCGCGGCGAGTTCGGCTGCTACCTGGTATCGGACGGCGGCCCCAAGCCGTGGCGGATCCACTTCCGCGCGCCCAGCTTCGTCAGCCTCCAGTCGACGGCGATGATGGCCGTCAACCGCTACATCGCCGACCTGATCGTGG
>JAWVDZ010000298.1:0-5975 GCA_033856955.1 Gaiellales bacterium | reverse complement strand
GCCGCACGAGTCGCACATGTAGCGCTGGCGCCGGTCCAGCCACCGCAGCGCGCGACGATGGCAGGAGTGGCAACGCGGCTGCTTCGGCTTTCGGGCGATGAGGGAACGCTACCGGCCGGCTCGGACGCCACAGCGCCCGTCGGCTCACTCGTCGAGGTCGGCATCCATCGCTCGCCGGTAGACCCGGCGCGCGGCCAGCGACGGCAGCTGCCGCTCCGCCGCCTTGCGAAACTCCCGCTCGTAGCGCATCCGGTCGCGGGCGGCCATCGTCTCGGCGTAGCGGTCGCGCAGCGCCAGCAGCTCGTCCTCGGCCTCCTCGACCAGGTCCATGTAGTCGCCGTACAGCTCCTCCGCCGACTCAGCCCGCGAGTGCCTGTAGCTGACCCGTGCCTGCTCCGTTCGCAGCAGCAGGTCGTGGTACTCCTCCGCAAACATCGCCAGCTGGCGACCGATCACATCGCCGAAACGTGCTCGTCCCGGAATCCTCATGGCCGGATGCTACTCGTACACACGATACGATCGTGGTCGTGAGCGACCCGGTCAGCATTCAGATCCGCACCTGGAACATCGCCCACGGCCGCGACGTACCGCCCGATCGCGCCCATGGCCACCTGCACCGCAAGCTGCTCGACGAGATGGCCGCGCTGATGGTCGAGGAGTCGCCCGACATCATCCTGCTGCAGGAGGTGCCGGTGTGGGCGGGCGAGCAGCTTCGCAAGGCGACCGGCATGGGCGTCACGCTGGCGCCCGCTTACGGTGCGCACGTGCCGTTCCTGCACGTGCCGCTGCCGCTGGCACTGGGCGCCGCGATCGGAAGGGCGTTGCCCGACCTGGTGCGGACGCAGATCGAGGGCCAGGCCAACGCGGTGCTGTACGGCGAGAACCTGTTGCTGGTCTCGGCCCGCACGGTGCAGATCAACGACCGCCATCGGCTGCGCGGTGAGCCCAGGATCGCCCAGCTTGTCCGGCTCCGCCACCGCTCCGCCGGCCGCGAGCTGGTGGTCGCGAACGTGCATGCCGATCCGGGCGAGAACCGCCACCAGCTGGAGCGGGCCGGCTACGTGTTGGAGCGGTTCGCACGGGGCGCGCCGATGGTGCTGGGAGGCGACTTCAACGCCGACGCCGACTCGGCCGCGCTGCGCACGCTGGTCGCTCGCGGCTGGCTCGACAACTCGGCAGACGTCGGCATCGACCACATCCTCGTCCGCGGCATGCGAGTCGACGAGCCGGCGTCGCGATGGGCTCCCGAGCGGCGCGACCTGGCGCTGAACGGCGGGCCGCCGGTGCGGCTGTCCGACCACGACCCAGTCGACGCCGGGGTGGCGTTTTGAGCGTGCGCGACCAGCTGCCCGCGATCGCCGGCGTCGCGTATCTGAATGCCGGCACCAACGGGCCGATGCCCGAGGCGGCCGGTGAGGAGATGCAGCGCGAGCTGGCCGATTCGCTCGCGAAGCCGCGGATCACCAAGGCGGCGTTCGAGAGCCTGTTCGCGGTTCGCGACCGTGCCCGGGCGGCGCTCGCACGGACGGTCGCGGCGCCCCTCGAGCAGCTTGCTCTGACCAGCTCGACGACGCAGGGCGTGGGGCTGGTGGTGGCCGGGATCGACTGGTCGGCCGGAGACGAGGTGATCACCACAACCGAGGAGCACCAGGGTCTGCTCAGTCCGCTGGACGTTGCCGCGCGCCGCTGCGGCGTCGTGGTGCGCGCGGTGCCGGCGGAGCAGATCGAGAGCGCGATCGGCCCGTCCACCCGGATGGTGGCCGTGTCACACGTCCTCTGGACCACCGGTCGCGCGCTCGACCTGCCCTCGCTGGCGGCGGTCTGCCGTGATCACGATTCGATGCTGCTGGTTGACGGCGCCCAGTCCGGCGGCGCGATCGCGGTCGACGCGCCGGCCAGCGGCGCGGACTTCTACGCCTTCTCGGGACAGAAGTGGCTGCTCGGCCCGCAGGGAAGCGGAGGCCTGTGGATTTCGCCCGAGCGCGTGGAGCAGCTGTGGCCGGCCGTCTCGGGCTACCTGAACCTCGAGCAGGGACAGGTCGGATCGTTCAAGACGACCGCCGGGCGGCTCGACGGCGGCTCGGTCGACACCGTCACCCTGGCCGGCCTGGCGGCGGCCATCGAGTGGGTGGAGTCGCTGCCAGGGGGCCGCGTGGCGTGGATCGAGCGCACCGCCGCGAACGCCGAGCGCGCCCGCCGCCGCCTGGCTGCTGTGGCCGGCATCGAGCTTGCCGACCCCGGCCCCCAGCGGGGCCCGCTGATCGCCCTCTCGGTGGCGGGGGCCGACGACCTTCCGGAGCTGGTCGCGGGCCTCGCCGAGCGCGGCGTGCTGGTGCGATTCATCCCCAACACGCCTTACCTGCGCGTCTCGATCGGCGCGTGGACGTCGGACGAGGACGTCGACCGACTGATCGACGGCATCGCGGCGCTGAGCTAGGCTAGCCGCGTAGTCCGAGCTCGCCGGCGATCGGCCGCAGTGCCTCGATCACGAAGGTGATGTGCTCGTCCAGGTCGACGCCGATCTCCTCAGCCCCGCGCACCACGTCGTCGCGGTTCACGCCCTTGGCGAAGCTGGGCTGCTTGAGCTTCTTTCGCACCGAGCGGGCCTCGAGCGTGGCGATGCCGTCCGGGCGCACCAGCCCGCAGGCGTGGACGAACCCGGACACCTCGTCACAGGCGTACAGCGTGTGCTCCAGGGGCGACTCGCGGGCGATGCCGAGGTGGTCGCCGTGGGACAGGATGGCGTGGACGAACCACTCCGGGTAGCCCCGCTCGCGCAGCACGGGCGCGCCGTCCTGAGGGTGCTGGTCGAGGGTGGGGTGGCGCTCGTAGTCGAAGTCGTGAAGCAGAGCGACGTTGCCCCAGGCCGCTTCGTCCTCGCCCAGCTTGCGCGCATACGCCCGCACCGAGGCCTCAACCGCCAGCGCGTGGCGTCGCAGCGCCTCGCTCTGCGTCCATTCGGTGAGCAGCGTCCAGGCGGCATCTCGGTCGTGTACGAGGTCGTTGGTCACGTCAAGTCGGCTTTCTAGCAGGAACTTGCTGCATCTGGGGCGAATGGGACTACCCTAGTGGAGATGGCGACCGCGACACGAGAGGGTACGGTGGAGGCATTCCTGATCGAGGGAGGGCGGCCGCTCTCCGGCACCGTGCACCCGGCCGGCAACAAGAACGCGGCGCTGCCGATCCTGGCCGCCTGCCTGTTGACCGCCGATCCGGTCACGATCGAGAACGTGCCTCGCATCCGCGACGTGGAGGAGATGATCGAGCTGATCGTCGCGCTCGGCGTCGACGTGGAGTGGACGACGCGAAACACGATCCGGATCTGGGCCGCCGAAGTCTCCGGCACCCGGCTCGATCCTGAGCTGTGCACCCGCATCCGCGCCTCGATCCTGCTGGCCGGCCCGCTGCTGGCCCGGTTCGGCTCGGTCGACGTGCCGCCGCCCGGCGGCGACGTGATCGGCCGCCGCCGCGTCGACACGCACCTGATGGCGTTTGCCGCGCTGGGCGCCGACGTGGAGGTGGAACGCGAGTACCGCCTGCGCGCGCCGCGCGGCCTGCACGGCGCCGAGATCCACCTGGACGAGGCCAGCGTGACCGGTACCGAGAACGCCCTGATGGCGGCCGCCCTGGCCACCGGCACGACCGTGATCACCAACGCCGCCTGCGAGCCGCACGTGCAGGATCTCTGCCACCTGTTGTGCAAGATGGGCGCCCCGATCGAGGGCATCGGCTCGAACGTGCTCACCATCCACGGCGCCAAGGAGCTGCACGGCTGCACCCACCGCATCGGTCCTGACCACATCGAGGTCGCCTCGTTCATCGGCCTGGCGGCCATGACGGGCGGCGACGTCGTGATCGAGGACGCGGCGGTCGAGCACCTGCGCGCCATCCGCCAGGCCTTCGCCCGGCTGGGCGTCGCGATCCAGGTCGACGGCACCACCGTGCGGGTGCCGCCCAACCAGACGCTCGAGATCGTGGACGACATCCACGATCAGATCCCCAAGATCGACGACGGCCCGTGGCCGATGTTTCCGGCCGATCTCACGTCGATCGCGCTGGCGGTGGCCACGCAGGCCCGCGGCACCGTGCTGATCTTCGAGAAGATGTTCGAGAACCGGTTGGTGTTCACCGACAAGCTCGTCTCGATGGGCGCCCGGATCATCCTCTGCGACCCCCATCGGGCGGTCGTCACCGGCCCCAGCAAGCTGTACGGCTACCGTATGGAGAGCCCCGACATCCGCGCCGGCATGGCGCTTCTGATGGCCAGCCTGTGCGCCGAGGGACAGAGCCGGATCGGCAACATCGGCCAGATCGATCGCGGCTACGAACGGATCGACCAGCGGCTGCGGGCGCTCGGCGCCAGCATCGAGCGGATCGAGGGGTGATCGACGGCGCTCTCTCGGCGCTGGCCCGGGGCGGCCTGGTCGACCGGCGCCCGCCCGCCGACATGCTCTCGCCCGCCTCGCTGCTCTGCGGGCGGGGCGCGGTGCTGCCGCTCGACCACGCGCGGCTGCTCTCGCTGACTAACGGCCTGACCGTCTACGGTGGCTACTTCCGGCTGTTCGGCATCGGCCCCGGCGCCACCCGCGACATGCGGCGCTGGAACGCGCCGGACTGCTGGCGCCACGCCTGGGCTGAGCGGGCCGAAGGCTGGTGGTTCGTCGGCGAGACGGCCTGGGGCGACCAGTACGCCTATGCGGTATCGGATGATCCGCTTTCCGCCGACCAGACGGTGTACCGGCTCGACGTCTGCCACCTGGAGCCCGAGCCGATCGCCGACGACTTCGGCGACTTCCTGCGCGGCGAGCTGGCTCGAAACGCGGTCGATCCCCGCGACGAGATGACGGTCGCCGCCCGCGAGCGGCTCGGCGATCTCGATCCCAACACCCAGCTCGCCTACCTGCCCTCGCTCATGTCGGGTGGCGAGGAGGACGTTGCCAACCTGGTCACGCTGCCTGCCCGCGCGGCGATGATTGCGGCGGGCCGGGCCTGCCAGAACTGGGCGCTCCCCGCCACTTACCTGAGTTGATTGATTCCATGTCCAGCGCGGCTCAGGATCGGGCCCAGGACACGCGGGGCGTCACGATCGCTCTTGCCCAGGACTTCTCCAGCCTGCGCTGCGAGCGCTCCCGCCGCCCAACGCGCCCTGGACTCCGCCCTGCATCCACCCTGAACATGGAATCAACCAACTAGAATCGCGGCCGGTGGAGCCGGTTCAGATCACGAGCAGGACGGTGGCGGAGACGGTGCGCTCGCTGCGCCCCACGGCGGGCGACCGCGAACGCGTGCGCGGAGCCGTGGCGGACATCGTGGCGATGGTGCGTACGGGCGGCGACGAGGCGGTGCGACGGCTGACGGCGCGGCTGGACGAGGTCGACGTTGAGCACTCGAGGCTGGCCACCGCGACGCTGCAGAAGGCACTCGACCAGACCCCGGCGGAAGTGCGCGAGGCGCTCGAGATGCTGGCCGACAACCTGCGGCTGACCGCCTCTGAGACGCTGCCGGTGGCGACCCGCCAGGAGCTGCCCCAGGGTCAGATCGTGAGCACGCGGCCGCTGGCCGTGGACCGTGTCGGCGTCTACGTACCCGGCGGCAAGGCCGCCTACCCGTCCAGCGCGGTGATGGCGATCGTGCCGGCGCAGGTGGCCGGGGTGACCGATATCGCCGTCTGCTCCCCGCCCGGCCGCGACGGCTCCCCGGCCTGCGCCGCCCTGGCCGCCTGCGCGCTGCTGGGGGTTGACGAGGTGTATGCGATCGGTGGCGCCCAGGCGGTGGCGGCGATGGCGCTCGGCACCGAGACGATCCGGCCGGTGGACGTGCTGGTCGGCCCCGGTAACGCCTACGTCGAGGAGGCCAAGCGCGGCCTGTTCGGCGAGGTCGGGATCGAGTCTCTGGCCGGACCAAGCGAGCTGATCGTGCTGGCCGACGAGGCCGCCCCTGCCGAGCTGGTGGCCTGGGATCTGCTCGCTCAGGCC
>JAWVDZ010000297.1:0-4866 GCA_033856955.1 Gaiellales bacterium | reverse complement strand
TGATTCCATGTCCAGATGGATATGGAATCAACCATCTAGGATCGGGCGCGGCGTGACCAACCCGGATTCTCACCCGCCGCTCCTGTACCTGTGCCAGGCAGACGTCTCCGCCCTGCTGCCGTCGCCGGCCGACGCCGTCGTCCTGGCACGGCGGGCGCTGGTCGCGCTCGCGGACGGCCGCGCCGAGCTGCCTCCCAAACCGGCAGTCCACCCGCGACCGGATGCCTTCGCCAACGCGATGCCGGCGTACGTCGAGGATGGAGACCTGCTGGGCCTGAAGTGGGTGGCGATCCATCCCGGCAACCCATCCCAGCACGGCCTGCCGACGATCAACGGTCTCGTCATCCTCGCCGACGCCGGCATAGGGCTGCCGCTGGCCGTGCTGGACGCGGGCGCGCTGACCGGGGCGCGGACGGCGGCCGTCTCGGGCGCCTGCATCGGGGCCCTGGCACCGGCCGACCCCGGACACGTCGCGATCACCGGCGCCGGACTCCAGGCCCGCACCCACCTGGCGATGCTCGACGGCACCGGCCATCGCCGTGTGCGCGTGCACGCACGCCGTCGGGAGTCGGCCGACGCGCTGCGGGCGTGGGCCGCCGACCACGTCCCCGCCCTCGACCTGACCTGCGTCGAGAGCCAAGCTGAGGCGGTCACCGGTGCCGGTGTCGTGATCACCGCCGTGCCGATCGGGGTCGAGGGCGCCCGCCTCGACCCGGCCCAGGTGAGGCCCGACGCGCTGCTCCTGCCGCTCGACTACGCGACCTCGGTCGGCGCCGAGATCGCCGCGGCCGCCCACCTCTACGCCGACGATGTCGGGCAGCTGCTGCGCTATCGCGAGGCGGGGGCCTTCCCGGGCTATCCCGATCCCGCCGGCTTCTGCGGTGCGGCGATACGCGCGCCACGTCCCGACGGGGTGGTCGTCTGCCAGAACCTCGGTAACGGCGCCGCAGACCTGGTCTTCGCAGACCACGTGCTCCAAGCGGCGCTCGCTCGAGGCACGGGCGTTCAGCTTCGGCGGTAGGGCGAGAGCCCCACCTTGCCGAGCCCCCAGAACGCGGCCACCGTGACGACCACGATCACGGTCACCGCCCAGAGACCCGGGACGGTGAGCGCGAAGAAGCTTCGCGCCGGCTCCGATCCCAGCACGGCCAGGTATGCGCCGCCCAGCGAGGCGGCCAGCGCGACCACGACGCCGGCGTAGCGGCGGCTCTCCTGCATGCGATCGGCGTCCAGGACGAGCAGCAGGTAGAGGCCGACGGCGACGAACACCGTCACCGCCGCCGTGCGCCCATCCTCCAGCGACTGTCCCCGCACGTCTGACACCGCCAGATACGCAGCCAGCGTCGCCGCGCCAGTGACGACGCCGGCCGGCAGGGAGAACCCGAGCACGCGCCTGAGGAAACCGTGCTGCTCGGCGGCACTCGTGCCCGGCCCCAGCGCCAGCACGAAACCGGGAATGCCGATGGTGAAGGTGGCAGCGAGCGAGAGGTGCCGCGGAAGCAGCGGAAACTCACCCGTCCAGAAGCCGAAGGTGGCGATCACGAAAGCCGCGAACACCGACTTGGTGACGAACAGCTTCGCCACCCGCTGCACATTGCTGATGATCTTGCGACCCTCGGCGACAGCCTCGGGGATCGCGCCGAAGCGGTCGCTGATCAGCACGCTGTCGGCCACGCTCTTTGCAAGCTGGCTGCCGCTTCCCAGCGCCACGGCGAGCCGCGCCACCTTCATCGCGGGCACGTCGTTGACCCCGTCGCCGATCATGGCAACGTACGCCCCCTCGCCCGTGAGGGCATTGATCAGGTCTCGCTTGTGTTCCGGTGTCAACCTGGCAAACACGGCCCCCTCGCGGGCTGCGACGGCCAGCTCGGCGGGGTCACCCGGCAGGTCGCCGCCCTCCCACGTCCTGCCGGCAGCGTCGATGCCGGCGCGGGCAGCAACGGCCGCGACCGTGGTGGGCGAGTCGCCCGACATCACCTTCACGGCGATGCCCTGTCCGTGCAGGAACTCGACGGTGTCGCGGGCGTCCGAGCGCAACCGCTCCTCGAGCACGACGATCGCCAACGGCTCGATCTCGGGAGCGGGCCGCGAGTCCGACTCGGGGTCGATGTCCGACTTGGCGACACCGAATGCGAGCACGCGGCGGCCCGCCAGCTCGTGGGCCCGCACCTCGCCGTCCGCCGCATCGCCGAGCAGCACGTCCGGCGCGCCCAGCACCAGCCAGCTTCCGTCCCGCAGCAGCGCGCTCCACTTCCAGCGTGACGAGAACGGCACCTCAGCCTGAGCCGTCGCCGACTCCACGGGAAGTCCCGCCGCGATCGCATCCAGCGTCGCGTTTCGGGACGCCGCCGCGGCGGCGTAGGCGGCGATCTGGGCCCGCGAGGACTCCGCGTCCGCCGCGCCGATCGCGACCACGGAGTGAAGCGACAGCTTGCCGTCGGTCAGCGTCCCGGTCTTGTCCAGGCAGACGGTGTCGACGTTGGCGAGCGACTCAACCGCGTTCATGTATTGCACCAGCATCCCGCGCTGTGACAGCCGCATCGCAGCCACCGCGAACGTCAGGCTGGTCAACAGCACCAGACCCTCAGGTATCAGCGTGACGATGCCGGCGGTGGCGGTGGCGACCGCCTCGCGGAAACCCGCATCGTGGCGCTGGAGCGCCCAGATCAGGCCCGCCGCCAGCGGCACCATCGCAGCCACCATCAGCCGCAGTAGCCGGTTGATCTGGAGCTCGAGCGGCGATCGTTGCGCGGTGTGCTCGCGGGCCGCCCCCAGCAGCTGCGACGCGTAGCTGTCCGAGCCCGCCCGCTCGACGATGTATCCGCCAGCGCCCTCGACGCAGAACGAGCCCGACAGCAGGCGGTCTCCCTCACCGCGTTCGACCGGCACCGACTCGCCCGTCAGCGGCGACTCGTCCATCATCATGCCGAGCGACTCCGCCACCCGGCCGTCGGCGACAACCTGGTCGCCCGGACGCAGCCCCACCAGGTCGCCCTCCACCAGCTCATCGATCGCTACCGTGGACTCGAGACCGCCGCGGGTCACCCGCGCCCGCGGCGCGACCAACAGCGCCGCCCGGTCGAGCGCCCGCTTGGCGCGCAGTTCTTGAACGATCCCGATCGAGGTGTTCGCAACCAGCACGCCTGCGAACAGCCCGTCGGCGTACTGGCCGCTGATCAGGATAAGCAGCAGGAACACGGCCAGGATCAGGTTGAACAGCGTGAACGTGTTCTCGCGCACGATGCTCCCCAGCGAACGGCTGGAGGGCGGCGGTGGGCGCTCGCCGCGCGCGGCGTGGCGACGCGCCGCCTCGTCGGCGGTGAGCCCGGCACCGCCGGCGGTCGCCGCCTGCCCCTCCTCCGTCACGGGGCGCAGTGTAGTGTCCGCGCCATGAGCGACGGCACCCGCCCGCTGGTCGGCGTGATCATGGGATCGCGCTCAGACTGGGACACGATGCGCCACTCCGCCGAGACGCTGGAACGGCTGGACGTCCCCTTCGAGACGCGCGTGGTGTCGGCTCACCGCACCCCCGACCTGCTGTTCGAGTACGCCTCGACGGCGCGCGAGCGCGGCCTGGCGGTGCTGATCGCGGGCGCCGGCGGCGCCGCCCATCTGCCCGGCATGGTGGCCGCCAAGACCAGCCTGCCGGTGCTCGGCGTGCCGATCCAGTCCCGTGCCCTCAACGGCCTCGACTCGCTGCTCTCGATCGCGCAGATGCCGGCCGGGATCCCGGTCGGAACGCTGGCGATCGGCGAGGCCGGCGCGACCAACGCCGCGCTGCTGGCCGCTTCGATCCTCGCGATCAGCGATCCGGCGGTGCGGGCGGCGCTCGACGCGTTCCGTGCAGACCAGACGGCCGGCGTACTCGACAACCCCGATCCAGCCGGCTGAGCCGATGACGCGGGTTGGAATTTTGGGCGGCGGCCAGCTCGCCCGCATGATCGCGCTGGCCGGCCATCCGCTGGGCATCGCGTGCAGCTTCCTGGATCCGTCGCCGGAGGCCTGTGCCGGACCGGTCGGCGAGCTGATCGTGGACGCATACGACTCGCCCGCCGGGCTCGACCGGCTGGCGGCGGCGAGCGATGTCGTCACCTTCGAGTTCGAGTCGGTGCCGGCCGCCTCGGCGTCGCGGCTGTCCGAGCGGGTATCCGTGCTGCCGCCGGCCCAGTCACTGGCGATCTCGCAGGACCGGCTGCACGAGAAGCGGCTGTTCGGTGAGCTGGGCATCGAGACGCCGGCCTTTACGGCGGTCGACTCGCAGGCCGACCTGGATGCCGCCCCGCTTCCGGCGGTGCTGAAGACGCGCCGGCTGGGATACGACGGCAAGGGCCAGCGGGTGCTACGGGCCGCGGCAGATGGGGACGGTGCCTTCACCGGGATGGGAGGCGTGCCGCTGCTGATCGAGCAGCTGGTCGAGTTCGACCGCGAGCTCTCGATCGTCGGCGTCCGCGGACGTGATGGCTCGGTCGCCTGCTACCCACTGGTCGAAAACCACCATCGCGACGGCATCCTGCGCGTGACACACGCCCCCGCCCCCGCCGTGTCGCCCGCGCTCGAGCAGCTGGGCGAGCGCTACGTGCGGATGCTGCTGGAGCGGCTGGACTACGTCGGCGTGCTGGCGCTGGAGCTGTTCCAGGTGGGAGACCGGCTGCTCGCGAACGAGATCGCCCCCCGCGTTCACAACTCGGGCCACTGGACGATCGACGCCGCCGAGACGAGCCAGTTCGAAAATCACCTGCGCGCCGTGTGCGGCCTGAAGCTCGGATCGACGGCCGTGACCGCCCCGTCGACGATGGTGAACCTGGTGGGCGGCGTGCCGCCGCTCGCTGAGCTGGCCGGAATCGAGGGCGCGCACATCCACCTGTA
>JAWVDZ010000296.1:0-4593 GCA_033856955.1 Gaiellales bacterium | reverse complement strand
CCGTAGTAGGCGCCGACGAGCTCGTCGAGCTGGGGCAGCGACAGGTTCGACTCGCTCCAGACGTTGCCGAGCTCGAAGCAGGCGTCGTTGTTGCCCGAGTACTCGTAGTCGATCAGGCGAAACGAGCCGCCGGTGTCGATGAAGTTCTCGGCCAGCAGGTCGTTGTTGCAGGGCACCGTGCCCTCGTCGCGCACCGCCATCGCGCGTTCGATCTCGCGCACCGCCGGCTCGAACTCGAGGTAGCGCTCCGGCAGCCTGAAGCCTCGTTCCTGGACCAGCGTCAGGTACCGGCGCTGGATGTCGAACATGTTGAAGTCGTCGCGGAACCGGCGGGCGCCGTGCAGTCGGCGGCAGGCGTCGGCGATCATCTCGATCTTGTCCCCGCGCCGCAGGTCCTCCGCGCTCTGCGCCTGGCCGTCGATGAACTCGAGCACCATCAGCGACCGCTCGGGCACGTAGCCGACCACGGCCGCGCCAACGCCCGCCTCGGCCGCGGACACGGTGTTGAGGTACTCGTTCTCGCGATCGATCGCCAGCAGGCCGGAGTCCTTGGACGAGATCCGCACCACGAACGCGCCGCTCTCCGTCTCGACCTTGTAGTTGGTGTTGGTGAGGCCGCCGGCAAGCTCGCTGACGATCCGCTCCCCGCGCAGCTCGGGGACGACGTCGATCAGTGCCTCGATGGCTTCGTCGACTGGCATGGCCAGGCCCACTATAGTCAGCCGCCCCGATAGGCTCTATGCGTGGTACACAGCAGCTTTCCCGACCGGGCCCAGGTCGTCGTGATCGGCGGCGGCGTGACCGGATGCAGCGTTGCCTACCACCTGGCGCGGGCCGGTTGGCGCGACGTGCTGCTGGTCGAGAAGAGCCAGCTGACCAGCGGCTCGACCTGCCACGCGGCCGGCCTCGTCACGCAGTTCAACCCCTCGCCGACGATGATGCGGTTTCGCCGATACAGCGTCGAGCTGTACGAGCAGCTTGGGGTGTTCGACCGGCTGGGCAGCCTTCGCATTGCCTCCAGCCGCGAGAGCCTGGTGGAGCTGGAGCGGGGCGCCAGCCGCGCCCGCGGCATCGGCCTCGACGTGCACGTGCTGTCGCCCGCCGAGGCGCTGGAGCGGATGCCGCAGGCCAGCGCCGAGGATCTGTATGGGGCGATCTGGGTGGAGCAGGACGGCTGTGTCGATCCCCACACCGCGACGCACGCGCTGGCCGACGCCGCCCGAGAGCTTGGCGTGCGCGTCGTGACCAACACGCTCGTGACCGGGATAGAGCTGGACGAGACGCGGGCGGTGCGGGCGGTGCTGACCGAGCACGGTCGCATCGAGGCCGAGCACGTGGTCAATGCGTGTGGCATCTGGGCGCCGCAGGTCTCGGCCATGGTCGGCGTGTTCACCCCGTCGGTGCCGGTCGACCATCAGCACATCGCCCTGGCCGCCGTGGACGGGCACGAGCTGCCCCGCGACATGCCCTGTTTCCGCGATACCGACAACCTCATCTACGGGCGCTCGGAGGCGGGCGGCGCGCTGTTCGGCGGCTACGAGCCAAACCCGGTGTCGCGCTGGCTGGACGGCGTGCCCTGGCAGCACGCCGCCGCCAACCTGCCCGCCGACGAGCAGCGGTTCGCCCAGCTGTGGAGCGGTGCGGCGCGCCGCTTCCCGTTCCTCGAAGACGCCGGCATGGTGACGCTCGAGTGCCATCCCGATGCGATGACGCCGGACGGAAACCCGCTGCTCGGGCCGATGCCGGGGGTGCGCGGCTACTGGATGGCGGCCGGGCTGTCGCTGAACGGCTTCGGCGGCGCCGGTGGCATCGGCAGGTCGATCGCGGAGTGGATGACCGACGGCGGGGCCGAGCTGGACACCCACGGCATGCGCGCGTGGCGGTTCGGCGACGCTTACCGGCGACCGGCCCAGGTCGACGCGGCCGGGCGCGAGGTGTACCGCTACTACTACCGGCTGCGCTACCCGGACGACCATGACGAGTGGGGCCGGCCGAACCGGCTCAGCCCGCTGCACGGCAGGCTGCAGGACGCGGGCGCGGTGTTCGGATCCAAGAACGGCTGGGAGCGGGCCGATCATCTGCAGCCGGGCCGGCCTTGGCGGCGGGCCGGGGCCGACCAGCGTGTCTACGGTTGGTCGAAGCCGCCTTGGTTCGAGCTGGTGGCCGACGAGCATCTCGCCTTCCGGGAGCGGGTGGCGATGATCGACATGACCTCGTTCGGCAAGATCGAGCTGGAGGGGCCGGGCGCGCTGCCGTTGCTGGAGCGCGTCTGCGACAACCGCATCGACAGGCCGGCCGGGAGCATCGTCTACTCGCAGTTCCTCAACTCGCGCGGCGGCATCGTGGCGGATGTGACGGTGACGCGGCTGGCCGAGCAGCGGTTCCGGGTGATCACCGGCGCCGGCGTGGTCGAGTCGGACATGGGATGGCTGAAGCTGCACCTGCGCCCCGACGACGGCGTCGTTGCGCTGCGCGAGCTGACCGAGCGGCTGGCCGTGATCGGAATCTGGGGGCCGCTGGCACGCGACGTGGTGGCGGCCTGCAGCGACGACGACGTCTCCGACTCGGTGCTGCCGTTTCGCACCGCTCGCGAGATCCGGATCGGCGCGGCGGTGCTGGCGCAGCGCATCACATACGTGGGTGAGCTCGGCTTCGAGCTGTACGTCGACCCGGCCGACGCGGTGCAGGTATGGGACCGGCTGGCCGAGGCCGGCCGCGAGCACGGCCTTCGCATCGCCGGCTACCGCGCGCTGGACGGCCTCCGGATCGAGAAGGGCTATCGCTACATGGGCACCGACCTGACCGGCGGCGACACGCCGTTCCAGGCCGGCCTCGGCTTCTGCGTGGCGCTCGACAAGGGCGACTTCCTCGGCCGCGACGCTCTGGCCGGCGCCGGCCCGGTCGATCGGCGGATCCGCACGCTGCTGGTCGGCGGGCAGGACTACCTGGCGCTGCACGGCGGCGAGGCGGTGCTGGTGGACGGCGTCACGACCGGGCGCGTGCGAAGCGCCGCCTACGGCCACACGGTCGAGCGCAATGTGGCCTACGCCTACCTGCCCGTGGAGCTGGACGCCGCCGCACGGGTGGAGGTGGAGGTGCTCGGGACGCCTGTCGCGGCCGAGCTCGCGGACGACGTGCTGGTCGATCCGAAGAATCAGCGCCTTCTTGGTTAGCCAGAGTGGAGCGTGGTGCGTCGCGCCGTGCGCCGATCGGTAAGAATCCAGCATGGCGGATCTGGACGGGATGGTGGCGCTGGTCACCGGGGGCGCACGCGGCATCGGCCGTGAGACGGTTCTGCGGCTGGCGGGAGCGGGCTGCCGAATGGCGATCAACTGCCACGGGTCCGTGCGGGCGGCCGAGGAGCTTGCCGGGCAGCTGAATGCGACCGGGTCGGAGGCGATCGTGCTGCCGGGGTCGATTGCCGACCCGGCCACCGGGCCGATGCTTGCCGAGCGCACGATCGAGCGCTTCGGTCAGATCGACGTGCTGGTGAACAACGCGGGGATCACGCGCGACACGACCATGCGGCGCATGACCGACGAGCAGTTCGGCGAGGTGGTGGAGACCAATCTGGTCGGCACGCATCGGGTGACCAAGGCGGTGCTCGAGCCGATGTGCGAGCAGGGCTTCGGACGCATCATCAGCGTGTCCAGCTTCGTCGGCCAGCTGGGCAACTACGGCCAGGCCAACTACGCGGCGACCAAGGGCGGGCTGATCGCCTGGACGAAGACGCTGGCGTTCGAGGTCGCGCGCTACGGCGTGACGGTGAACTGCGTGTGTCCCGGCTTCATCGACACCGACATGCTGCGCGGCGTGCCCGAGCACGTGCTCGAGCGGTTGCTGGCGCGGATCCCGCTGGCCCGCTTCGGCGATCCCGACGAGATCGCGCGCGGGGTGGTCTACCTGGTGCGCGACGGCGACTACATCACCGGCAGCTGCCTCAACATCAACGGCGGGCTGTACATGTGAGCGTTGCCATCGGCGATCGCGCCGAACGTGTGGTGGTGGTGAGCGACGGGCAGCTGGAGCAGTTCGCGCTCGCGACGGGCGACCGAAACCCGATCCACTTCGACGACGCCTACGCGGCCAAGACCCGCTTCGGCGAGCGGATCGCCCACGGCATGCTGGTCGGCGGGCTGATCTCGGCCCTGCTGGCCAGCGAGCTGCCCGGCCCTGGCACCATCTACCTCGGCCAGGAGCTCCGGTTTCTCGCGCCGGTACGCCCCGGCGACCAGGTGCGCTGCGAGGTCGAGGTGACCGAGCTCGACGGCCGCCGGATCACGCTGGCCACCAGAGCATGGGTCGGCGAGACGCTGGTCGTGGACGGAACGGCGCGCGTGCTGGCGGTGGAGTGACCGGATGATTGATTCCACGAGCTGCGCGGCTCTGGGACTGGTCTGGGCCGTCCCAGACGCCACGATCGCCCTTGAACAGGCTTCATCCAGCCTGCCCTGCGTGCGCTCCTGTCATCTGGAACACCCTGTCCTTCGTCCAGGAGCCACGCAGCCCGTGGAATCAACCATCTAGAGCCGTGGCCCGACCGACCGACACCAACGAGCAGCTGCTGTGCAGCTTCTGTGGCAAGAGCCAGCG
>JAWVDZ010000295.1:0-3632 GCA_033856955.1 Gaiellales bacterium | reverse complement strand
CCGAGTGGCGCCAGCGGATGGGCGGCAACCCGCGCCGGGCCGAGCTGGAGCGGATCTTCGCCGGCGAGGCGCCCGCCGACCTGAAGATCTCGTGGTTCTCGGCCGAGGAGAAGCCCATGGCGACGCGTGCCGCGTCAGGCAAGGTGATTGCCGAGGTGGCACCGCAGGTCCCCGAGATGGTGGGCGGCTCGGCCGACCTGACGCCGTCCAACAACACGAAGCCCGCTGACTGGACGGACTTCGAGCCGGGCCACCCCGAGGGCCGCTACCTGCGCTTCGGCGTCCGCGAGCACGGCATGGGGGGAGTCGTCAACGGCCTCGTGGTCTCGCACCTGCGCGCGTTCGGAGCGACCTTCTTCAACTTCTTGGACTACATGAAGCCGGCCGTCAGGCTGTCGGCGCTGATGAACATCCCGGCCGTCTGGGTCTACACCCACGACTCGGTCGGGCTGGGCGAGGACGGCCCCACCCACCAGCCGATCGAGCAGCTGGCGACGCTGCGGGCGACGCCCAACATGACGGTCTTCCGGCCGGCCGACGCCAATGAGACGGCCGTCGGCTGGCGGATCGCCCTGACCCGCCGAAACCCGACCGCGCTCGTCCTCACCCGCCAGGCGCTGCCGGTGTTGGACGCCGACGCGATGCCCGTCGCCGACGCCGCCCGGGGCGGCTACGTGCTGGAGGGCGACGACGATCCCGCCGTGCTGCTGATCGCGACCGGCTCGGAGGTTCACACGGCGCTCGAGGCCCGCCGGCTGCTGAGCCAGGAGGGCACCACCAGCCGGGTCGTCTCGCTGCCGTCGTGGGAGCTGTTCGACGAGCAGCCGCAGAGCTATCGTGATGACGTGATCCCGCCCGCCGTCCAGGCACGGGTCTGCGTCGAAGCCGCGGCCACGCTCGGCTGGGAGAGGTTCGCCGGGTCGCGCGGGGCGATCGTCGGACTCGATCGATTCGGCGCCTCGGCGCCGGGCGCGACCGTGCTCGAACAGCTCGGCTTCACGCCGCGCCATGTCGCCGACGAGGCGCTGCGCGTGCTGTCCGTCATCCGCGAAGGGGGCATCATCCATGACCAGACTGCATGAACTTGCCGCCGCGGGCACCAGCCCGTGGCTGGACAACATCCGCCGGAGCTGGCTCGAGTCCGGCAAGTTCCGCGCGTGGCTCGACGACGGCGTGGTGGGCGTGACCTCGAACCCCACCATCTTCCAGAAGGCGATCGCCGGCTCGTCGGACTACGACGACGCCGTCTCCGCCCTGGTCGGTTCCGGCGCCTCGCCCAGTGATGTGTTCTTCGAGCTCGCGATCGCCGACGTGCAGAGCGCGGCCGATCAGATCCGCGGCGTCTACGACTCCACCGGCCATCTCGACGGCTTCGTCTCGTTCGAGCTTCCGCCCGGGATGGCGAACGACACCGCCGCGTCCATCAAAGCAACGCCCGAGTTCTGGGAGCGCATCGGCCGTCCCAACGTGTTCATCAAGATCCCGGGCACCGCGGAGGGCGTGCCGGCGATCGAGGAGTCGATCGCAGCGGGCATCAACGTCAACGTCACGCTGCTGTTCTCGCTCGCCAACTACGAGGCCATCCATTGGGCCTTCATCCGAGGGCTGGAGCGCCGGGTGGAACGCGGGGAGCCGATCGACGACGTCCACTCCGTGGCCAGCTTCTTCGTCTCACGCGTGGACACGGCCGTCGACAAGCAGCTGCCGGCCGAGTCGCCGCTTCGCGGCAAGGCGGCGATCGCCAACGCCAAGCTGGCCTACCAGCGCTATCTCGAGATCAAGGCCGGCGACCGCTGGCAGGCGCTGGCGGCCAAGGGCGCCCGCGTGCAGCGCCCGCTGTGGGCCTCCACCGGCACCAAGGATCCGGCATACTCGGACGTTCTCTACGTCGACAACCTGATCGGACCGGAGTGCGTCAACACGATGCCCGACCCGACGATCATCGCCTTCAACGACCACGGCACGGTGAGCCGCACGGTGGACGCGGACCTCGACCAGGCGCGCGACGCGATCGCCCAGCTCGCGGAGGCCGGCATCTCGCTGGACGACGTCACCCGCCAGCTCGAGCTGGACGGCGTGAAGTCGTTCTCGGAATCGTTTGACTCGCTGCTGGGCACGATCCAGGAGAAGCTCGACCGGATCGGCGAGCGGGGCGCGGCCTGAGCGTGTCGCCGGATGCGCATGACAACCCGCTGCGCGTCGGCCTGCGCGTGGGGGGTGCCACCGAGCCGGCGCTGTTCACGATCTTCGGCGCCACCGGCGACCTCGCCCAGCGAAAGCTGCTTCCCGCCATCTACAACCTGGCCAAGCGCGGCCTGCTCCCGCCCCGCTTCGGCGTGGTCGGCTATGCCCGCACCGACATGGGCGACGAGGGCTTCCGCCGCTTCGCCAAGGCCGCCATCGAGGCTCACTCGCGGACGAAGATGGACGAGCGGTTCTGGCCGGGGTTCGAGTCGATGCTGCACTACCACACCGGCGGATTCGACGACGTCAAGCATTTCCACGAGCTGGCCAAGACGCTGGAACGGCTCGACCATGATCTGGGCGGCGACGCCCACCGCGTGTTCTACCTCTCGACGCCCTCCAGCTTCTTCCCCGTGATCGTCGGGGGCCTGGGGACGGCCAAGCTGAACCGTCCCGCGCCGCTGGTGAGGGTGGTGATCGAGAAGCCGTTTGGCCATGACCTGGCGTCGGCTCGCGAGCTGGCCGAGACGGTGCACCGCTCGTTCCGCGAGCAGCAGGTGTTTCGCATCGACCACTACCTCGGCAAGGAGACGGTGCAGAACATCTACGCGTTCCGGTTTGCGAACGCGATCTTCGAGCCGATCTGGAGCAACAGCTACGTCGACCACGTCCAGATCACGGTCGCCGAGTCGATCGGCGTCGAGCACCGGGCGGCGTTCTACGAGGAGACCGGCGTCGTCCGCGACATCGTCCAGAACCACCTGCTGCAGGTGCTTGCGCTGGTGGCGATGGAGCCGCCGGCGGCCTTCGAAGCGGAGTCGGTGCGCGACGAGAAGACGAAGCTGCTGCGTGCGATGCGGCCGATGACGTTCGACAACGCCGTGCGCGGCCAGTACGCGAACGGCTACGTGGCCGGCGAGGAGGTACCGGCCTACCGCCAGGAGCCTCAGGTGCCGGCCGACTCGATCGCGGCCACGTTCATCGCCGCCAAGCTCGAGATCGACAACTGGCGGTGGGCGGGGACGCCGTTCTACATTCGCTCCGGCAAGCGGCTGGCCAAGCGCGTGACCGAGGTTGCGGTGCAGTTCAAGCGGCCGCCGCACCTGCCCTTCTCGCGGGAGGCGGCCGAGCATCTGGAGGCCAACTCGCTGGTGCTGCGGATCCAGCCCGACGAGGGCATCTCGCTGCGGTTCGGCGCCAAGGCGCCGACGCCCACGCTCTCGATCCGCAGCGTCAACATGGACTTCCAGTACGGCTCGTCGTTCCTGACCGACGTGCCGGAGGCGTACGAGACGCTGATCCTGGACGCGATCCGTGGCGACGGCACGCTGTTCACGCGCCAGGACGGCGTCGAGCGGGCGTGGGAGATCTGCGACCCGCTGATAGAGCAGTGGACGAGCGGCCAGCCGCAGCTGTACCCGTCCGGCTCGTGGGGCCCCGACGCATCC
>JAWVDZ010000294.1:0-3174 GCA_033856955.1 Gaiellales bacterium | reverse complement strand
GTCGGTCACGCCCCGTCTCCCAGCGACAGCACCACCCGCGTCGCCTCGCCGGAGCGGACGGCGTCCACCGCCGTCTCCACCTCGGCCAGCGGGAAGCGGTGCGAGATCAGCCTCTCCAAGGGCAGCCGGCCGCGGCGGTAGGCATCCAGGATCAGCGGAAAGTCACGGTCAGGCCGCGCCGAGCCGTAGATCGAGCCCAGCACCCGCCGCTCCATGCGCGGAATCGAGAGCGCGGGCACTGTCAGCTCGACGTCGGCGCGCGGGATGCCGGCCATCACAGCCGCGCCCCGCTTGCGGGTGGAGAGAAAGGCGGCCTGCATCGACGCCGGCCGGCCGCTGGTCTCGATCGCGTAGTCCACCCCGCCGCCGCTGGCCTCGATCACCGCCGCGGCCACCGCCTCGGGCTCGCCCTGCCACGCCACCGACGCGGTCGCGCCAAGCTCCTCGGCGCGCCCCAGCCGTGACTCGCGGCGGTCGACGGCCACGACCTGGGACGCTCCCACGGCCACGGCTCCCATCACCGACGACAGCCCGGTGCCGCCGATGCCGAACACGGCAACACGGTCACCCGGCCGCACCGACGCCGTGCGCCAGACGGCGCAGACGCCGCTTGTCACGGCGCAGCCGAGCAAGGCGGCGACCTCGAACGGCACGTCGTCCGGGATCCGCACGCACGAGCGTGCCGGCACCACGGCCCGCTCGGCGAACGAGGACAGGAAGCAGTAGTGGTGCACCTCGGCGCCGCCGAAGCGAAGCCGGGTCGTGCCATCCAGCAGCCCGCCGGCCAGCATCAGCGGCCAGGCCGTGCTGCACAGGTGCGGCAGGTCGCGCAGGCACTCCTCGCAGTGTCCGCAGTAGGGCGCCCACGAGAGCGCCACGTGATCTCCCACCGCCAGGCCGTCCACGCCTGTGCCCAGCGCCTCGACCACGCCCGCACCCTCGTGGCCGGGAACCAGCGGCGCCGGCACGACGACTGTGCCGTCCAGCACGTTCAGGTCGTCTGAGCAGACGCCGCTCGCCCGCAGGCGCACCTGCACCTCACCGGCGGCAGGCGGGTCGAGCTCCAGATCGACCACCCGCAGGGCCGTGCCGGGGGCGGGCAGCAACGCGGCTCGCACCGACGTGGTCATGGTCGCACCGCCTCCGCACGCTCCTCAGCATGTTGCACCTCTCGGCCTGTCGTGGCTCGATCGTGCCCGGCACCGGCCTTCGGGCCGTTGCGAGGCACGGCATTCACGAGGAGCTCCAGCTGCTTCTCCAGTCCCGACTCGCCCACGTCGAGCACCTCGAGCGGTAGCTGCAGCAGCTCGGCGGCTCGCTCCGCGGCCGCCTTCATCTCCGCGCTGCGCCGTTGCGCGAGCCAGATCACGCGCGTGTAGGCGTGGAAGTAGCTGTCGCGCAGCTCGGGGTGGCCGTCGAGGCCGAGCGAGCGCCACACGGTGCGCTCGAAGGTGCGGGCGAGGAAGTCGGTCAGAAAGTACGTGCCCGGCTGCTCCGCCATCGCGGTCGCCACCTGCTCGCGCCCGAACACGTCGTAGCAGTGCTCGCCGTTCAGCCTGGGGATGCCGGTGCCCTCAAGGGCGCCGTCGATCGCGCCGTAGCTGCCGCAGTCGGCGTAGGCGACGGCGATCGCGTCGTAGCGGCCGCGCAGCTCGTCGATCAGCTCCGACACCGCCGGCGCGATCCGCTCCGGGCGGTTGTGCAGCTCGGGCGGCAGCGGGTGCACGTCGACGCTCCAGCCCCGCCGCTCGGCGATGGCCGACACGTGGAGGGCGAGCGCCCCGCATGCGACGACGGCGGTGGTCATACCGGGAATGCCAGCTCGTCCATGAACATGTCGTTGAAGTCCTCCCGTCCCGACAGCTCCACGTACTCCACCTCGTCCAGGATCGCATCCGCTGCCGCGCGCTCGCGCAAGGACAGCGCCGCCATCTTCGCGCCCTCGCCGGCAACGTTGCCGGCCGAGACGATCCGGGGCAGGGCCAGCTTCGGCACCAGGCCGATCTTGACCGCGCTGGCCGGCGACAGGTACGAGCCGAAGCTGCCGGCCAGCAGCACCTGGCCGATCTCGTCCACCTCGATGCCCAGCTCCTTGATCAGGATCCGCCAGCCGGTGGCGATCGAGGCCTTCGCGAACTGCAGCTCGCGCACGTCGCGCTGCGAGAGGTAGATCGCGTTCGCCGGGTCGTCCCCGCGCCATGCCAGCACGAACACCCGCTCCTCGCCCACCTTCACCAGCCGCTTCGCGAGCTCCGGGTGTAGCTCCGCCGCCTGCTCGTCGGGGATGTAGCGGCCGGACTGGTCGAGCAGGCCGCACGACACCAGCTGGGCAACGGCATCCACCAGGCCCGAGCCACACATGCCGACCGGGGCGGTGTCGCCGATCACCTCCAGGGTCAGCTCCTCACCGGCGATCGCAACGCCCTCGATCGCGCCCTCCGCCGCCCGCATGCCGCAGCGGATCTGCGCGGCCTCGAACGCCGGGCCGGCGGGCGCCGCGGTCGAGACGACCCGCTCGGTGGAGCCCAGCGCGATCTCGGAGTTGGTGCCGACGTCGATGAACAGGCGCACGCGCCGATCGCGGGTGAGGCCGGTTGCGAGCATGCCGGCCACGATATCGCCGCCGACGTAGGCGCCCAGCGCCGGAAACACCACCGCCGGGGCGCGGGGATGGACGCGCACGCCGAAGTCGGACGCCAGCGCGGGCGGCAGGCGGCGCGCGGTGATGATGAACGGCGCCATGCCCAGCGGCTCGGGGTCGATGCCGAGCGCCAGCTCCATCATCGTCACGTTGCCGCAGACGACGATCTCGTACACCTCGGCCGGCGCCACGCCGGCCTCGGCGCAGACCTCGCCGGCCAGGCCGTTCATCGTCTCGTGGGCGCGCTCCTGCAGCGCCTCCAGCGCGTCGGCGTCCATCATGGTGGCCGAGATGCGCGAGATCACGTCGGCGCCGAAGGGCTGCTGGCGGTTGAGCATCGATGCCACCGCCAGCGGCTGGCCGGTGTCGAGGTCGAGCAGTGTGGCGACAACCGTGGTGGTGCCGAGGTCGAAGGCGATCGCGTGGCGGCGCTCGCTGGTGTCACCCGGCTCGACGTCCAGCAGCAGGTCGTCGCAGATCACCGCTGTGACCTTGTAGTTGGAGCTTCGCAGCGTGCGGCCGAGGTTTCGCAC
>JAWVDZ010000293.1:0-4055 GCA_033856955.1 Gaiellales bacterium | reverse complement strand
CCCTGCTCGCCGATGAACGCGATCGTCCTGCCGACCTCGACCTCGCCCTCCTGCACGGCGATCCTGAGCAGCACCCCGGCGGCCTCCGCCTCGACCTCCTGGGTGACCTTGTCGGTGTCGAGCTCATACAGCGGATCTCCGCGGCGCACGGCCTCTCCCACACCGACCAGGAAGCGGATCAGGATCGCCGACTGCATCTCGTCGCCCAGCCTGGGCACTGTCACCGCGGTCGCCATCGCGCCGAGTCTAGCCGCTACTGTTTCGGCCATGGCGAAGGCCGTCGAGAATGCGATCGAGGAGCTCCAGGACGCGGACACCGCGCTGCGTCTGTTCCGCATGATGGCGCTGATCCGGCGCTTCGAGGAGCGCACCGAGGAGCAGTACACGCGCGCCCGGATCGGCGGCTACTGCCACCTCGCGATCGGCGAGGAGGCGTCCACCGTCGGCGCCATCGACGCCATGCAGGAGGGCGACTGCCTGTACGCCAGCTACCGCGACCACGGAACCGCGCTGGCAGTCGGCAGTCCGCCCGCCGCCGTGATGGCGGAGCTGTTCGGCAAGGAGACCGGCGTCGCCCACGGCCGCGGCGGCTCGATGCACCTGCTGGACGTGCAGCGCCGCTTCTTCGGCGGCTGGGGCATCGTCGGCGCCCACCTGCCGATCGCCGCCGGCACCGCGCTCGCGCTCAACTACAACGAGCTCCCCCACGCCGTGCTGTGCCAGTTCGGCGACGGCGCGGTCGAGACCGGGTCGTTTCACGAGGCCCTCAACCTGGCCGGCGTGTGGGACCTGCCGATCGTCTTTCAGATCATCAACAACCAGTACGGCATGGGCACCTCGGTTGAGCAGTCGGCGGCCGAGCCCGACCTGTGGCGGCGGGCGGCCGCCTACCGCATGCACGGCGAGCGGGTGGACGGAAACGACGTGCTCGCCGTGCGCGAGGCAACCGGGCGGCTGCTGGCGGAGGCCCGCGAACAGCGCCGTCCGGCCCTGCTCGAGACGGTCACCTACCGCCACCGCGGCCACAGCGTTGCCGACGCCGGCAAGGTGTACCGCAGCGCCGAGGAGATCGCGAGCTGGCGCAAGCGCGACCCGATCACCCGCTTCGGCCTGTTCTGCACCGAGCGCGGGCTGCTGTCGGCGGAGCAGATCGAGCAGATCTGGGCCGACGTCGCGGCCGAGGTGAAGGCCTCGATCGACGAGGCGCTGTCCGCCGCCTTCCCCGACCCCGACACCCTCTACGAGCACGTCTACGGCGACCCGGCCTGGCGCGAGCAGTTCTCGCGCATGCAGGCCGGAGCGCCGTTCGGCGAGCGGGGTGAGAAGCGCTCATGGCAGACCTGACCTACCGCGAGGCTCTGCGCCGCGCGCTGGACGAGGAGCTCGAGCGCGACGAGGACGTCTTCCTGATGGGCGAGGAGATCGGCCGCTTCGAGGGCAGCTACAAGGTCACCGCCGGCCTGTGGGAGAAGTACGGCGAGCGGCGCGTGCGTGAGACACCGATCTCGGAGGAGGGCTTCATCGGCGCCGGCATCGGCGCGGCCATGATGGGCCTTCGCCCCGTGATCGAGATCATGACGATCAACTTCATCCTGGTGGCGATGGACCAGGTGATCAACCACGCGGCCAAGATCCACTACATGTTCGGCGGCACCGTGGGCGTGCCGCTGGTGATCCGCGCCCCCGGCGGGGCCGGCGCCCAGCTGACCGCCCAGCACTCGCAGAGCCTCGAGGCCTGGTTCGCCGGCTGCCCCGGCCTGAAGGTGGTCGCACCGGCCTCGGTGGCCGACGCCTACGGCATGCTGAAGTCGGCAATCCGCGACGACGACCCGGTGCTGTTCTGCGAGAACCTGGTCATGTACAACGTCACCGGCCCGCTCCCCGACGACCCCGAGCACATCGTGCCGCTGGGCCAGGCGGCGGTCGTCCGCGAGGGCTCCGACCTGACGCTGGTCGCCCACTCCTACACCGTCCAGCGGGCGCTGCGAGTGGCCGACAACCTCTCCCGCGACGGCATCGATGTGGAGGTCGTCGACCTGCGCTCGCTGCGCCCGCTCGACGCCGAGACGGTGGCGGAGTCGGTGCGAAAGACCAGCCGCGCCCTGATCGCTGAGGAGGGGTGGTCGACCTACGGCGTCGGCGCCGAGCTGGCCGCCCGCATCCACCGCCTCTGCTTCGACGACCTGGACGCGCCGGTCGAGCGGGTGGGCGGCGCCGAGGTGCCGATGCCCTACTCCAAGCCGCTCGAGCTGGCCGCGCTGCCGCTCGAGGCCAAGATCGAAGCCGCCGCCCGCGCTCTGCTGGCAGAATGCGGCATCACCTGACCCGCATGGAGGACTCGTGTCCGAAGAACTTGTGATGCCCCGGCTCTCCGACACCATGGAGGAGGGCACCATCGGCCGCTGGCTGGTGCACGAGGGCGACTCGTTCAGCGAGGGCGACGTGCTGGCCGAGATCGAGACCGACAAGGCGTTGATGGAGTTCCAGGCGTATGACGCCGGCACGGTGCTGAAGATCCTGGTCGAGGACGGCGAGTCTGCCGCCCTGGGCAGCCCGATCGCGATCGTCGGCGAGGCCGGCGAGGCGGTGCCCGACCAGCCGAAGGCGGACGCGGAAGATGCCGAGGCAACAGCGGAGGCTGATACCAAGGAGCAGGAAGCCGAGCCGGCCGAGGAAGCCGAGCCGGCGGAGGAGGCCAAGTCGACACCCGCCGCGAAGAAGTCGAAGCCGGCCGCCAAGCCCGCGGCGGCGGCCAGCAACGGCTCGGGCGGCGGCACGGCGGCGCTCAAGGTCTCGCCGATCGCCCGCCGCATGGCCGACCAGGCCGGCATCGACCTGGCCGCGATGGCCGGTCGCGGCAGCGGCCCCGAGGGTCGCGTCGTGAAGGCCGACGTCGAGCGGCTGATAGGCGGTGACGCGCCGCCCGCGCCGTCGGATGCGAAGCAGGCGCCTGCGGCCAAGCCGGCGCCGGTGGCCGAGGACGCCGAGCTGCGCGACCTGACGCCGATGCTGAAGGCGGTCGCGGCGCGCATGTCGCAGTCCAAGCAGACCGTCCCCCACTTCTACGTCGAGTCCGAGATCGACATGACGCGGGCGATGCAGCTGCGCGCCGAGCTGAACGAGGGTCTGGCCGACCGGGGCGAGAAGATCAGCGTCAACGACCTGATCGTGCGGGCCTGCGCGATTGCCCTGATCGAGCATCCCCAGGCCCACCGCTCCTACTTCGACGGTCGCCACGCATACCACCAGCACGCCAACGTCGGCATCGCGGTCGCCCTCGACGACGGGCTGATCGTGCCGGTCGTGGCCGCCGCCGACACGCTGACCGTGCGCGAGATCAGCGCTGCCACCCGAGGCCTGGCAGGCCGCGCGCGGGAGGGCAAGCTGAAGCAGCGCGAGATTGAGGGCGGCACCTTCACCGTCTCCAACCTGGGCATGTTCGACGTGGCCAACTTCGAGGCCATCATCAACCCGCCCGAGTCGGCGATCTTGGCCGTGGGCGCCACGGTGACGCGGCCGGCGGTGGTGGACGGCGAGATCTTGCCGCGCCAGATCATGCGCGTGACGCTGTCCTGCGACCATCGCGCCTGCTCGGGCGCGGACGGCGCAAAGCTGCTTCAGACGATCAAGCGCTACCTGCAGGCGCCCTCGCTGCTGCTCGCCTGAGCCGCCGAGGGCCAGTACACTCGAAGCCATGCAGCTGACGGACGTGATGTCGACCAACCTGGTGTCGGTCTCGCCGGAGACGCGGATCGGCGACGCCGCGCGCAAGATGATCGACTCCGACGTCGGCGCTGCGATCGTCCTGGCGCCCGGCGACGAGCTGGTCGGGGTGATCACGGAGCGTGATCTGATGCGCTGCGTAAGCGAGGGAATCGAGCCCAACCGGCCCGTGTCCGACCGCATGACCCGCCACGTGCTGACGGCGTCGCCGACCACCGAGCTGGCCGAAGCGATGGCGCTGATGGTCGACGGCCACTTCCGCCACCTGCCGGTCGTGAACGAGGACGGCAACGTGATCGGCCTGGCCTCGATGCGCGACCTGATGGCCTACA
>JAWVDZ010000292.1:0-3600 GCA_033856955.1 Gaiellales bacterium | reverse complement strand
GTTGACCGCGCGAAGCGCCCGGTAGATCGCAAACGGCGACGCCTCGGTGTGTCGCCGCACGCGCTGCGAGAGCACGATCTGGAACGCGTCGCCGGCTGCGATGTGCTCGCGGGCGCGCTCGACCGCGGCCATGTACTGGGAGCGCGAGGTCTCGACGTGGGAGGCGCCGGCGGCGCGGGGCGGAGCGATGGTCGCGGCCGGCGGCTGCGCGAGCGCCGACTCCAGCCGCTCGACCTCGGACTCGCTGCCGATCAGTGAGACGGTGCGGCGGACGTGGTCGAACGCCACCACCGAGTCGGCAAGCATGAAGCGGAGCTGCGGCAACCCGGCGTCGTCGGGGTGCGGGGCCGGCATCGGCACCGGCTCCAGGCCGGCCACCCAGTCGTAGCTGATGTGGCCCACCGCGCCGCCCACGAACGGCGGCTCTCCCGGCGCCGGTCCGGGCCGCGAGGCGGCGAAAGCGACCGCCTCGTCCAGCGACTCGGTGGAGCGCAGGCCGGCGGCGAGGAAGCTGTAGCGTCCCACCTGCTCGCCTCGCTCGACCGACTCCAGCAGAAACGCGGGCGCACCGAGCGTCTCGCGCAGCAGCAGGTAGGCGCCGACCGGCGTCAGCAGGTCTGCGGGAAGCGTTCGTATCAGGCGATTTTCGGTCATAGGGCAACAAAAAAGCCTCCCACCGGATCCGGTGAAAGGCTGGGCGAGGGGCGGATGCCGCAGCGGTGCTAGCGGGCCGTTCCTCGCTCGCTGGTCCACCACCACGTGACGCAGGGGTTCGTCATTGGGCAGGGACTATGCTGGATGGAGTTCGTTTCGTCAAGTTACCAACCATCTAAATGGCCGAATCGGTCATCTAGAGCGGAGAGAGCATGCCTTCAACTGTGATCCTGGGTGCGGCGCGCACCCCCTTCGGCCGCCTCGGCGGCGGCCTCGCGTCGCTGAGCGGGCCCGAGCTGGGCATCCACGCCGCCGCCGCCGCGCTGCGGCGGGCGGCCGTGTCGCCTGAGGACGTCGGCTACGTCGTGATGGGCGAGGTGCTGCAGGCGGGTGTGGGCATGATCCCGTCGCGCCAGGTCTCGGCCGGGGTGGGGTGCCCCACCAGCGTCGGCTCGGACACGATCAACAAGGTCTGCGCCTCCGGCATGCGCGCGACCGCCTACGGCGATCTGATGATCCGCGCCGGAGAGCACGACGTCGTGCTGACAGGGGGGATGGAGAGCATGTCCAACGCGCCCTACCTGCTCAAGAAGGCCCGCTTCGGCTACACGATGGGCGACGGCGAGCTGATCGATCACATGACCAGCGACGGCCTCACCTCGACGTTCACCTCACGCATCATGGCCGAGGAGAACTCCGTCGTCTCGGCCGAGATCGGCTGCTCACGGCAGGATCAGGACGCCTGGGCGCTTCGCAGCCACCAGCGCGCGATCGCCGCCCAGGATGCCGGCCACCTGGCCGAGGAGATCGAGCCGGTCACGATCAGCGGACGTAGGGGCGACACCGTCGTCGAGGCGGACGAGAGCCCGCGCCGCGACACCTCGGCCGAGCGGCTGGCCTCGCTTCGGCCCGTGTTCAGCGCCGACGGCGCGACCACGGCCGGCAACGCCCCCGGCGTCAACGACGGCGCCGCCGCGCTCGTGCTGGCCTCGGAGGATTGGGCGAAGACGCACGGCCACCCGCCGCTGGCGCGGATCAGCTCGGAGGGGCACGTGGCCGACGAATACCCCTACCTGGTGCGGACGCCTGCCGGCGCTGCCCGCGCGGCGCTTGCCAAGGCGGGCATGAGCATCTCGGACGTCGATCTGTTCGAGATCAACGAGGCCTTCTGCTCGGTGGTGCTCTCGACCATCGACCTGCTCGGCGCCGACCCCGACAAGTTCAACGTGCAGGGCGGCGCGGTCGCCTTCGGCCACCCGATCGGCGCATCCGGTGCCCGCCTTGTGGGCACCCTGGTGCACCAGCTGCGGCGGCGGGGCGGCGGCATCGGCCTGGCCGCGATCTGCTCGGGCGCGGCGCAGGGCGACGCGATGCTGATCGAGGTGTTCGGATGAGCGGCAAGGGCGCGGTGCGGCAGATCACGGTGATCGGCGCCGGCCAGATGGGCGCAGGCATCGCCCAGGTGGCGGCCGTGGCCGGGTTCGACGTGACGCTGACCGACGTCGCCGCCGGCCAGCTCGAGCGCGCCATGATGGTCATGCAGGGCTCGCTCACAAAGCTGGTCGAGAAGGGGCGGCTGGCGCAGGCCGATTCGGAGGCGGCCGTGCTGCGGATCCGGACGTCGGCCGAGATCGCCGACGGCGACCTGCTGATCGAGGCCGCCACCGAGAACGTCGATCTCAAGCTCCGCATCTTCGCCGAGATGGACGCCGTGGCGTCGGCGGGCGCGATCCTGGCGTCCAACACCAGCTCGATACCGATCACGCGGCTGGCCGCGGCCACCGGACGCCCGCAGGCGGTGGTGGGCATGCACTTCATGAACCCGGTGCCGCTGATGCCGCTGGTCGAGGTGATCCGCGGCCTCGAGACCAGCGACGAGACGGCGCGGTCGGTGCGGGCGGCGGCCGAGGCGATGGGCAAGACGGTGGCCGAGGCGAACGACTTCCCAGGATTCATCTCGAACCGGATCCTTGTGCCGATGATCAATGAGGCGGTGTACTGCCTGATGGAAGGGGTGGGCGATCGCGAGTCGATCGACGCCGTCATGAAGCTGGGCATGAACCATCCGATGGGGCCGCTCGAGCTGGCCGATCTGATCGGTCTCGACACCTGCCTGGCGATCATGGAGGTGCTGCACTCCGGCCTGGGAGACGACAAGTACCGCCCCTGCCCGCTGCTTCGCAGCCACGTGGAGGCCGGCCGGCTTGGTCGCAAGTCCGGGCGCGGTTTCTACGAGTATCAGAGCCACTGACCAGCCTCCAGGGCGGTGGGCCCGAGCCCCGCTGACCAGCCCCACCGCTAACAAACTCCTTACGAAACAGTCCCCCAGATGGGTGGATTCCGATTCGGCAACGGGGCGTAAGGTGCAAGTGGGGAGGCATCCGTGATTGGGATGCCGGATTGGGAAGTGACAGATATGCGGATACGACGGATGGCGAGAGCCGGTCTAGGCCGACCTCCTGACTCGGAGTTCCAGCAGCTGCTTGCCACTCAGCTCGCGGTGACGCACGCTCTGCACACCGCTGTCGCCGGTGGCGCGGTGGATGCCGTTCTGGAGCAGGTCTGTGTCGGCTTGGAGTGGGAGCTGGGCGTCGTCTGGATCGAGGACTCCGCCAGCCGGGAGCTGGTCTGCGGAGGGCTGTGGCAGCCGCCTGACGAGCCGCTCGGCTCCTTTGCCGCCGCGATCCGGGAGGCGGGAGACTCGCCCGTGGTTGCATTCGCGCAAGCGGCCTGGGAGAGCCGGTCGACCAGCTGGCTCGCGCAGGACGCCGCCGCCGCAGTGCCCGAGGTGGAGTGCGGGGTGGCGGTTGCCGTGGTGGGTGGGGGCCACGCGATCGGCGTGCTCGGGTTCTTCGCCGGTCGCCGTCGCGATCCGGACGCGGGCCTGGGAGAGCTGATCGAAGGGTTCGGCCTCCAGCTGGGCGAGGCAATTGCCCGCGACGAGGC
>JAWVDZ010000291.1:0-4343 GCA_033856955.1 Gaiellales bacterium | reverse complement strand
CTCCAGCGCCGCCATCGTCGCCTCGAGGCCGGCCGCACCCACGACGGCGTTCAGCACCACGTCCGCCCCGGCGGCGCGCACCAGCTCGACCAGGCCCTCGCGACCCTCGAACAGGCGGCCGGTGACGTCGTCACGCACGCTCTCGGCGGCGGCGGGATCGGTCAGCGCCACCAGCTCGACCCGATGCTCGCGGGCGGCTGCCAGCAGCGGCCCCGAGCTGGAATGGGCGGAGAGTGCGACCAGACGCAGATCGGGGTTGTCGCGGACGATCTCGAGCGCCTGCGCACCGACCGAGCCGGTCGCGCCGAGGATGGCGACTGACCTCATCGCTGAAAGTCTACCGGGGGCCGATTGCGGGACGGTTGGCTAGCATCCGCCGCTGATGGCCGCAGCGATCGAAGTCTCCGGGCTCACCAAACGCTTCGGCTCTCGCACAGCCGTCGACTCGCTCGAGCTGTCCGTGCCCGAAGGGTGCGCATACGGCTTCCTGGGGCCGAACGGCGCCGGAAAGACGACGTTGATCCGGATGCTGCTCGGCCTGACCCGCCCCAATCAGGGCCAGATCTCGATGCTGGGCCTGAACCTGCCGGCCGAACGGGCGGCAGCGCTTGCCCGCACCGGCGCGATCGTCGAGGAGCCGCGATTTCACAACCACCTCACCGGGCGCGAGAACCTGCGCATCATCGCAGCCGCGCGAGGCAGCGAGGCGTTCGAGCGGATCGCCACCTCGCTGGCCAAGGTCGGCCTGGGCGACCGTGCCGACGAGCGCGTCAAGCGCTACTCGCTGGGCATGCGCCAGCGGCTGGGCGTCGCCCGCTGCCTGCTGTCCGACCCCGGCCTGCTGATCCTGGACGAGCCGTCGAACGGGTTGGACCCGGCCGGCATCCACGAGTTTCGGGCGATGATCCGCGGCTTCGTGGACGAGGGCCGCACCGTCTTTCTCTCCTCCCATCTGCTGGCCGAGGTGGAGCGGATCTGCGACCGGGTGGCGATCGTCGACCACGGCCGGCTGATCGCGGAGGGAACGCTGGACGAGCTCCGCTCGGGCGGCGAGAAGCAGCTGGTGGTGGGCTGTGACGACGTCGAGCGGGCGCTGACGCTGCTCGTCGGCAGCCCAGCGGTGAAGGCCGCCTCGGTCAGGGACGGCCGGCTGCACGTCGCGCTGGTCGAGGTCGCGGACGACGGCGGCCGCGCATCTGCGGCGGCGATCAACCGGACGCTGGTCGAGGCTGGGCTTGCCGTGCACCAGCTTGAGCCGGTGGCGGCCACACTCGAGCAGCGATTCCTCGAGATCACCTCGCGGCTGGGCGAGGAGCCGGAGTGACGCTCTCGATGATCGTGGCCGAGGTGCTGAAGCTGGCACGCCGTCGCGGCCTGATGTGGACGGCGCTGGCGTTCATGCTGGGAAGCGTGCTGCTGATCCTGGCCGTGCGCGCCGTCAAGTACACGCCCACGGGGGGCGAGGACGGCTATACCGGCTGCATGTATGCGATCATCTCGTTCGGCGGGCTGGTGGCGACCGCGATCGGCGCAACGTCCGGATCGCAGGATCACAGCTCCGGGGTTTTCCGCGACCTGGTGGCGACCGGCATCTCGCGGCTGAAGCTGTTTGCGGTGCGGATTCCGGGGGCGTTGATCGTGATGGTGGGTCTGGTGGCGCCGGCCTACCTGATCGCCGTCGCGGCGGGTCTGACTCTGGCCGGTGACCACACGAAGCTGAGCGGCAGCATGATCCAGGACGACCTCGGATACCTGGCGCTGCTGTTCGGGACGCTGACCGTGCTGGGATGTGCGTTCTCGACCCTGGCCGGATCACGCGGCTGGGTGATCGGCGGACTGATCGTGCTGGAGTGGGTGGTGCAGCCGCTGCTGACGCACGTCGACCAGCTCGGTCGTTCCCGTGACTGGCTGCTGGGACCAGCCGTCGACCACTTCGCGCGCGAACAGATCGGCCGCTACAACGACCTCGAGCTGAGCTCGTCACAGGCCTGGATCACGATCGCGGTCTGGATGGCGGCGGCGTTCGCGATCGGCGCGTGGCGCGCCGTCACGCGCGACGCTTAGTCAGCCCCGGCCGAGCGCCAGCGCGACGAAGTAGGCCGCGGCGCCGGCAAAGAGCAGCGCGTCGATGCGGTCGAGAACGCCGCCGTGGCCTCCCAGCAGCCGGCCCACGTCCTTCACGCCCCAGTCGCGCTTGAGATAGCTCTCGAACAGGTCGCCGATCGGGGAGGCGAATCCGATCGCAAGCGCGAACTCAAACGCGTTCAGGGGGCTGATGGGATCGTCCGCCGGCTGGCCGTAGAGCCAGAAGAAGACGGTTGCCGTGCCCACCAGCAGTCCGATCAGAAAACCCTCGACCGTCTTGTTGGGCGAAATCTCACGCGCCAGCTTGCGGCGGCCGAACATGCGCCCGCCCACGTAGGCGAAGATGTCCGACATCCAGACGCCGATCAGCACCGCGATCAGCAGCGTCTCGCCCCACCCCGAGTTCTGCTCGATGTCACGCACGGCGACCAGGAAGGCGATCCCGTATCCGATCCAGCAGACGCCGAACAGCGTCACGGCCAGCTGCACCGTGGCCGTCTGGCGCACGTCGGCGACTGCGCTCAGCCAGAACGTCACCAAGAGCGTCGCCATCAACGGCAGCAGGCTCCAGACGAGGCCACCCTCGTGAACGGTGACGATGATTGCGATAACGCCGGCGAACCCCGCGATCGTCAGCGGACGCAGCTCGCGGGTCATCGAGCCGAACTCGTGCATCGCTACCACGGCGCCCAGCACCGCCAGCCCGACCATCGGCCAGCCGCCGGAGACGACCGCCAGGATCGCCACCACGGCAAGCGGCACCGCCACGAGCACGCGCGAGGCCAGGGAGTTCACCTGCGGCCGAACCGCCGCCGGCGTGTCACATAGGCATCCAGCGCCTCCTGCAGCTCATCGCCGCCGAAATCGGGCCACAGCGTGGACGTGAAGTGGTACTCGGCGTACGCCGCCTGCCACAGCAGGAAGTTCGAGACGCGAAGCTCGCCGCTCGTGCGGATGACGAGATCCGGGTCAGGCATCTGCGGAGCGTACAGATGCGCGCGGAGGGCGTCCTCGTCGACCTGATCGGGCGCGAGACCGTCGCGGAGCAGCGCCCGCGCCGCGTCCACCAGCTCGGCGCGGCCGCCGTAGTCGAACGCGACCCAGAGGTCGAGCCGCGTGTTGGCCGCGGTGCGCCGCTCGATGTCCTCCATCAGCTCGAGCAGCGATGCCGGGCAGCGGTCGCGCCGGCCGACGAAGCGCACACGCACGCCCTGGCGGTGCAGGTCGGGGAACTCGTCACGGATCGTGTCCGCGAACAGCTCCATCAGGTCGTCCACCTCCTGCGGCGGCCGGCCCCAGTTCTCGGTCGAGAAGGCGTACACCACCAGGCTGCGGACGCCCAGGTCGGGGGCGGCCTCAACGGTGCGCTTCAGCGCCTTGGTGCCCGCTCGGTGGCCGGCCAGCGGCGGCAGGCCGCGGCGCCGCGCCCAGCGCCCGTTGCCGTCCATGATGATCGCCACCGTGGCCGCCGAGTCGGCCAAGGGCTCGTCCAGCGATGAGGCGCGGCGCAGGCGGAGCAGTCGACGCAGACGGTCGGCGGTGAAGGTCAGGCCTCCACGCCGGGACACGTCAGCTCCGACCGCTGCGGAAAGTGCGCCATCGGCGCATATCTACGCCGATCGGACTCCGCTCGGGCGCAGCCAACGACCGAGCACCTCGGCGTCACGGCCCCGAGCCCGGGGTCCAATGCAGCGGAGGCGAGGCGAACGCGGGATCGGAATCCGACTTCGGCTGAGCGTAGCCGGGAAGCGGATCACCGGCATCGTTATGCCGTTCAGCCTCGGCCGGCGGTGGAGTCGGCTCCTCCCTGGGCTTCCGGCGAAACCGTCTCAGAACTCCCATGCTCAGACCTCCATGATCGCAGAAGCGGCTACGGGAGTGTCACATACTGGCGCAGGAACGAGCGGGCAGACGCCGTGTCCATCCGGTAATCGACGTTGGTCGAGCGACACCACGCATCGCCGGTGATGGTGGTACCGGCCACGATGTTGGTTTCGCTGGCGCCGGCTCCGAGGAAGTTTGGGCCACCGGAGTCGCCGTAGCAGGTGCCGCCGTCGCCCCTGGCGGGGTTCATCGAGATTTTCAGCCAGCTAGACGTGATCGAGTTGAGAGTGCCGGTCGCCACATACCGCGTGTCCTGGTAGTGCAGCACCTTCCCACCGGGGCCGTTGGTGACGCTTTGAGCGCCGTATCCGACCGGTGTGAAACCGGTGCCGCCCGGCAGGTTGCTGAGCGAGTTGGACCTCGGCAGACGGGCC
>JAWVDZ010000290.1:0-5204 GCA_033856955.1 Gaiellales bacterium | reverse complement strand
CGTCACAGGTCTGTCGCGCATTTGTTCAGCTCGTCAAGACCGCGTAACGGCCAAGCTACGCCCCGGCGGGGGTCTGACCCCCAATTTTCGCGAATTACCGTGGTCGCGGGTCGGATAATCGCGAATTCTGGAAGCGAGACGGCGTGTGAGTGCTGGAATTCGTGGAAACGGCCGGTTTGGGAGTGTTAGGCCGTGCGGGTGGCGATCAGCTCGGTCAGCTCCGCGAGCTCGGCGGTATCGCCGTCGATGGCCGAAAGCAGTGCCGTTGCGCGGCGGTGTGACTCCGCGGCCAGCTCGCGGGCGCGGGCGGGCCCGAGCGTGTTGACGTAGCTCGGCTCGCCGCCGCTGCCCTCGTCCAGCACGTCGTCCACGATCTGGAACAGCAGTCCCAGCTCGGCCGCGAACGCGCGATAGGGCGCCTGCGCCCCCTCGTCCAGCCCAGCCACGTGCAGTCCGCATCCGACCGCGGCGGAGATCAACGCGCCCGTCTTTCGCCGGTGCAGCTCCGCCAGCTGCTCGTGCGTCGGCGAGGTCGACGCCGTCACGTCCATGTACTGGCCGTCGATCATCCCCGACACCCCCTGCGCCAGCTCCTCGATCACCGCAAGCCGCACCCCCGCGGTCGCCTGCAGACGCTCCGCCACGTGCCGGTAGGCCGCGTTCAGCAGCGCGTCACCGACCAGCACCGCGACCGCCTCGCCGAAGCGGACGTGGCTGGTCGGCCGGCCTCGCCGCTGGTCGTCGTCGTCCAGCGCGGGCAGATCGTCGTGGACGAGCGAGAAGGCGTGCACCATCTCGACCGCGGCCGCCGCCGGAAGCGCGTCGCGCGGGTCGGCCCCGGCCGAGCGCGCGGCTGCCAGGCAGAGCCGCGGCCGCACCCGCTTGCCGGGCGAGAGCAGCGAGTAGAGCACCGCCTCGTCCAGCTCCGGGATGTCGGACACGGCGAGCTCGGCCAGGTAGCGCTCGATCAGGGCGACGGCTCCGTCGACTCGAGCGACTCGGCCCGCCGCTCGATCTCCTCCAGCGCATCCTGGGCCAGCCGGGTGATCCGCTCGAGCACGTCCGTTGCGGCGTCGGCATCCAGCTCGCCTGAGTCGAGCCGCTGCCTCAGCTCCTCGATGCGAGCCGCCAGGCCCGCCAGTGCATCATCGCTCACGTCCCCACCCCCTCAGTCCGGGCGATCCGTCCCAGGATGCCGTTGACGAGCGTCGCCGCCTCGGGCGACGCGTACCGCTTGGCCAGCGAGACGGCCTCGTCGATGGCGACCGCGGCCGGCGTCTCGCCGTCCTTCATCTCCCACACCGCGAGCCGCAGGATGTTTCGCTCCAGCACCGCCATCCGCTCGCTCGTCCAGCCCTGGGCGGCAGCGTCGATGGCGCTGTCCAGCCGGGCGCGGTCGTTCCACACACCCTCGGCCTGGCGGCGAGTGAACTCGGTCACCGGCTCACCGTTGTCCCGGGTGTAGGCGACGTAGAGCGGCTCGAAGTCGCCGTCCATCAGATCACGCTGGTAGAGCAGGAAGGCCGCCGCGCGTCGCTCCGACCTGCGGCTCACCGTTCCACCCCGGTCACGGTCACGTCCACCGAGGCCACCACCAGCCCCGTCATGGTGGCGACCGCATCGGCCACGCAACGGCGCACCTCCGCCGCCGCCCTCGGCAGGACGACGCCGTATGCCGCCGCCACGTCGACGTCGAACGCCGCTCCTCGCTCGCCCAGCTCCCAGCTGACGGCGTCGCGCCGCCCCGGCAGCACCCGCGACACCCGGCCCGGCCGGTCGAGCCGCACTCCCTCCACCTGCGAGACCGCGCCGCGCACGATCGAGACCATCGCCTCGTCGGCCAGCACGGCGTTGTCCACGCGCACGCTCACGCCGGCACCGCCTCGGACAGCGACGGCAGCACGTCGCGCACCTGGTCGAGGTAGGCGGTCGTATACCGGCCCTCGCGGAAGCCCGGCTCCTCCAGGATCTCGAGGAACAGCTCACGGGTGGTCGTGACGCCCTCGATCTCCAGCTCGCGCAGAGCCCGCCGCGCCCGAGCCAGCGCCTCGTGCCTGTCGGCTCCCTGCACCAGCACCTTGGCCAGCATCGAGTCGTAGAACGGCGGCACCCGGTAGCCCTCGTAGGCGTGCGTATCCACCCGCACACCCGCCCCCAGCGGCGGCCGGAAGCGGGTCACGGTGCCGGCGGCCGGCATGAAGCCGCGCCGCGGATCCTCGCAGTTGATGCGAAACTCGATCGCGTGTCCGCGCAGCGGCGCCAGCCCGCTGGCGGGCAGCGACTCGCCGCCCGCGATGCGAAGCTGCCACCCCGCGACGTCGTAGCCGGTCACCAGCTCCGACACCGGATGCTCCACCTGCAGCCGGGTGTTCATCTCGATGAACGAGAACTTGCCGTCGCGATCGAGCAGGAACTCGATCGTGCCGGCGTTCAGATACCCGCACGCCTCGCAGGCTCGCCGCGCCGCCTTCGCCATCGCCTCGCGGGTGGCGGGCAGCAGCGCCGGCGAGGGCCCCTCCTCGATCAGCTTCTGGTGGCGGCGCTGGATCGAGCAGTCGCGCTCGCCGAGCACCAGCACGTTGCCGGAGGCGTCCGCGAGCACCTGCATCTCGACGTGGCGCGGCTCGACGATCGCCTTCTCGAGGTACATGCCGCCGTCCCCGAAGGCGCTTGCGGCCTCGGCCGAGGCCGTCCGGTAGGCCTCGTCGATCTGTTCCGGGCCCACCACCATCCGCATGCCCCGCCCGCCGCCGCCGGCTGATGCCTTCAGCAGCACCGGGTATCCGACCTGGGCTGCGAGCTCGCCGGCCTCGGCCGGCCCCTCCAGCCGCCGCTCACTGCCGGGCACCAGCGGCACGCCGGCGTCGCGCATCGTCTGCTTGGCGCGGCTCTTGTCGCCCATCAGCTCGATCGCCTCCGGCGACGGCCCCACGAACACGAGGTCGTTGTCGAGGCAGGCCCGGACGAAGCCGGCGTTCTCGGCCAGGAAACCCCAGCCGGGATGCACGGCGTCGCAGCCGGTCGTCTCGGCGGCACCTATCAGGTTGGGCACGTTCAGGTAGCTGTCGGCCGGCGGATGCGGCCCGATGCAGACCGCCCGGTCGGCTAGGTCGACCCACAGCCCGTCGCGATCGGCCGTCGAGTACACGGCCACGGCCTCGATGTCGAGGTCGTGACAGGCGCGCACCAGACGCACCGCCGCCTCCCCGCGGTTGGCGATGAGCACTCGCCCTAACATGAGATGGTTGATTCCATATCCAACGTGGATGCGGGGCGGAGACCAAGGCGCACGCGGCGACGGGAGCGCTCGCAGCTCAGGCTGGAGAAGCCCTGGGCGAGAGCGATCGTGTCGCCCCGTGTGTCTTGGGCCCGATCCTGCGCCGCGCTGGATGTGGAGTCAACCATCTTCTAGACCGGCTCGAGCTCGAACAGCGCCTGGCCGTACTCCACCGGCTCGGCGTTGTTGACCAAGACGGCGCGGATCACGCCGCTGTGTTCGGACTTGAGCTCGTTGAACAGCTTCATCGCCTCCAGGATGCAGAGCGTCTGCCCGATCTCGACGCGATCACCCTCCTCCACGAACGGCTCCGCGGTGGGAGACGCCGACCGGTAGAAGGTGCCGACCATCGGCGACTCGATCTTGATCGCGGTGGACACGGCGGGGGCGGCCTCGGCGCCGTTGGCGGCGGTGGCAACCGGCGGCGCTGCGGCCACCGCCTGGGGGCGGTCGTCCTGGCGGCGCAGCGTGATGCGCAGGCCGGCGTCCTCGACCTCCATCTCCCCCAGATCGGAGTCCTCGAAGATCTCGGTCACCTGCCGGATCCGCTCCTCGTGGCTTCGCTCCAACCCGTCGCGCTCACCGTCCTCACGATCGCCGCGGCCGCGAAGCGTCTTCAAGAGCCGGTTCGCCTCCTCGCCGAACAGCGCCACCAACAGCATGTCCTCCTCGCTGGCGGCCAGGCCGTCGGCGCGCAGGTCCTCCAGGTCAGGGCTGGGCTCGGCCGGCGGCAGCGGCACGGCGTGAGCGGCAGCCTCCGGCGCGATCTGCTGGGGAGGATTGCCGTACACGCCCGAGACGTAGTCGCGCATGTCTTCGGAGACCTCCGCCCAGCGTCTGGCCGACAGCACGTGGCGGATGGCCTGCCCGGCCAGGATCCCGCCCACCGGTTGGGCCAGCGGCGGCATACCGCAGTCCATCCGCACGCGCTTGAACTCCTCCAGCACCTCGTCCAGCCGGTCGTGCGCGCCCAGTGTCCGCAGCCGCGCGTCGAGGTCGCCGACCAGGCCGACGGGCAGCCGGTTGAACGCCGTGCGCAACGTGATGCGGGGCGGGATCGGAAGCGCCGGCATCTGCGAGGTGACGTGCTCGTCGATGAAGCGCGACGCCTCCCACACCCGGTCGACGTCCACCCCGTGCTCCAGGCCGAGGCCGGAGAGCGCGTCGCACAGCACCTCGGCCGCGACCCGGTGCAGCGTGTAGGCGACCGGTAGCACGGCGGTCGCGATCGGCTCGGCGTCGCGCCGCGCGGCCTCGATCGCCATCGCCATCGCGTTTCCACCCGTGCCCTGGCAGTAGAGCCCGACCGGCACGCCCGCGGCCTCGGCGAGCTGGGTCACGACTTTGTTGCAGGTGCCGGGATCGAGCGCACCGGCCGGGTCGTGCAGCAGCACGTGGTCGGCGCCCATCTCGGCCAGCCTGCGCGCCTTCTCCACCACCCGGGGCAGATTCGGCATGTAGCCGGAGAAGGCCAGCCCCGCGTACAGGCGCCCGCCCGACTCGCGCACGGCGGCCGCCGCCGAGGCCAGGTTCTCGACGTCGTTCAGCGGGTCGTGCAGCCGGAAGATTTCGATCCCGCTCTCAGCGGCGCAGAGGATGAAGCGCCGCACGAGATCATCGGACAGCGGCCGCGAGCCGACCAGGAACCGGCCTCGCACCGCCATCTGCAGCGGCGTCCGCGTGCAACGCTGGCGAAGCGCTCGCACCCGTTCCCACGGGCTCTCGCTGCCTCGCCGCACGGCGGCGTCGAAGCAGCCGCCGCCGGTCACCTCGAGCGAGGCGAACCCCGCCTGGTCGAGGATCTCGGCCACCTCCAGCACCCGCGCGGTCGAGATCGACCCGACCAGGGGCTGCTGCGAGAGCAGGCGGATGGTGGTGTCGACGAGCCGGGTCACGCGCGTGAGATGTACCGCGACTCACGCGTGTC